>JAJXSP010000069.1 GCA_021784515.1 Myxococcales bacterium
CACGCTCACGCTCACGCTCACGCTCACGCTCACGCTCACGCTCACGGAGCATGGGGCACGACGAGGGCTCCGGTCGTGAGCGAGGGCGCGTCCTCGGATCGCTCACGCTCACGCTCACGCTCACGGAGCATGGGGCACGGCGTCGCGGAGCGGGTGGTCAGCCGCCCTTTTTCGGCTCGCCGCCGGCCGCCTGGGCAGCCGCCTGAGCCGCCGGCTGCGGCGACGGAGCCTTCGCCTTGCGCTTGCGACCACCCCGCACCGCATGCGGCGTGAGTCCATAGCGCGAAAGGATCGGGTTGCTCCGGCCGTAGACGCCGTGGAGTCGCTTGGTGAGGCGCTTGCGGATCTCGTCGGTCGCGCGCTCGAAGGCGCCCCCGGCGGCGGCGGCCTCGTCATCGGCGCTGCCGGCGTCGGTGCGGGCCTTCTCGTCGACCTGGATCGCGAGGAGGAGCCTCTCGGCCACCGCGAGCGGGTACTCGATCGGGTAGGCGCCCAGCGGGTGTGTCTTCACTCCGGCCAGCATGCTGGCGAGGCGCTGGCCCTCGGTGGGGTCCTTGACGCCGGCGGGAAAGAAGGCCGCGCGCGCGCCGCTCTTCGGGCCGCCCAGCGGGTAATCCGAATCGACGAGATCCTCGTAGCAGGTGAGCGCCTTGCTCACCGTGCGCCGCGTCTGCTCGACGGTGGAGACCGCCTCCTTGCGCGCCTTCCCGGTCTGCTGGCAGCGGTTGAGGGCGGCGATGTAGCGCACGGTCAGTCCGGGGACGTCGCCGAGGTCGGCCGGGATGAACTTCAACCCATCGTAGCGGTCGATCCCGTTCACGATCTTGACGACCTTGGCGAGATCGGCGTGGTTGTCGAGAACGTGGTCGAAGGGAATCAGCGGCGCGGGCGCCTGCTCCATGGTCGCCGCGTCCGCCAGCCCCGCCGCCTCGGGCTTCGCGCCGGAGGTCACTTTCTGCTTGTTGGTCATTGGAGCCCCCGAAAAAGGTTCGCGGCAGCTTCGCAGGTGAGCGGAAAGCGGTCAAGGGGAAAGCGCATGCGGGGTCTTGACAGATCTCGACTCGGGCGTCGTGCTCGCGGGCGCTTTGCGCCGGCCACGGACGGGCGACTCGGCGGGGGCTCGGAACGGGACCCGGGGGTTGGAAATACGTCGGAACGGGTCGGAAATACGTCGGACCAGGGCGGAAATACGTCGGAACGGGTCGGAAACACCTCGGAACGGGTCGGAAATACGTCGGACCGGGGCGGAAACAGCTCCGGTCGGCCGCACAACGGGCAGGACGGCCGGGGAACAGGTCCCGACGGCTCGGGAACGGCTCCCGGCTGCCCGCGAATTCGTTCGGACCGCAAAGTCATCATTGCAGGCGCGCACGACGAGCTTGTCGTCGGCGAGCTCGATCCCGAATCCACGGAGCGTCGCGTCGAGTAGCTGCCGACGTCTACCTTCGTCGAGACGGCACCCGGAATCTTCGAGGTCTTCGAGGATGTAGCCCTGGTCGCTGAGGAGGAAGTGGCCGTCCTCCCGTCGGACGTGGATCTGAAGGTAGTCGTTGTGGCGGTCGAGGTGAGGCGTCGTGATCTCGACCCACCCGCCGTTTACGCGGCGCAGGGTCGTCTTGTCGCGGAGCCACTGGACGTAGTGGTCAACGAGGTGCTGCACCTCGTCTTCCAGCAGCGAGTCGGCCTCTGCCTGCGTCGGCTCCAGCATCGCTCCCTCACACGGGCTGATCCTTCCGGCAGCGTCGCCGAACACCGCCCGACACGCAACCCGCGCGGTGCTCGTGGGTGCCGAACGGCGAAGGGGGCCCCCACTCTCCGCGGCCGCGACCGCGACCGCGACCGTGATCGTGATCGTGATCGCGGACCGGCGCTACCGGCAGAGGTCTTCTCCATCGAGCGAAGACACCGTCATCGGCGGCATCTCGCGGAAGTTCCGCCCCCCGGTCGCGGTCGCGGTCGCGTCAACGGCCACGGCTACGAAAAGTGAGGGGGGCCCCCGCCGCTGTGAGGCACGCTTCGTCTTCGACGACGGCAAGGGCCTCTCCACCGAGCAGCAGCAGTACGAGGTGGCGGCCACCATCAATCGCGTGCGCGCCGAGGTCGCCGCCTGGCGCGCCCTGCCGACGCCGCGCACCTGGCAGGTCACGCCCGAGACCGAGCGCCTGCTGGTCCACTGGCGCACCCATCCCTTCAGCGGCATCCGCCCCTTCTTCTGCCAGATCGAGGCGCTGGAGACGGTGATCTGGCTCAGCGAGGTGGCGCCCCACTACGCCCCCGGGCGGCAGATCCTGGCGAGCCTCGCCCGCGCCAACGAGGGCGCCAACGCCGGCCTGCCCCGCCTCGCCCTCAAGCTCGCCACCGGCGCCGGCAAGACCACCGTGATGGCCATGCTGATCGCCTGGCAGACCATCAACGCCGTGCGCCGCGAGGGCAGCAAGCGCTTCACCCGCGGCTTCCTCGTCGTGGCGCCCGGAATCACCATCAAGGACCGCCTGCAGGTGCTGCTGCCCAACGATCTCGGCAGCGACTACCAGAGCCGCGAGCTGGTGCCGGTGGACATGCTGCCCGATCTCAAGCGGGCCTCCATCGTCATCACCAACTATCACGCGTTCATCCGCCGCGAGCGCATGGAGGTCTCCAAGGGTGGCCGCGCCCTCCTCCAGGGTCGCGGCCCGGCCCTGTCCACCCTGGAGACCGAAGGCCAGATGCTGCAACGGGTGATGCCGTCGCTGCTCGGGATGAAGAGCATCGTCGTGCTCAATGACGAGGGGCACCACTGCTACCGGAAGAAGCCCCCGGGTGCCGATGGGGAAGACGACGACGAGGCCGAGGCCCTGAAGGGGGACGAGCGCAAGGAGGCCGAGCAGAACAACGAGGCGGCGCGCGTCTGGATGGGCGGCCTCGAAGCGGTCGCGCGCCGGACGGTGGTGGGCTACCGGCTGAAGCTGCCGTGGCAGACCCTCGTGGCCCGGTTCAGCGACGACTCGACGCTCGATCTGACGCCGGATCTGGTGGGCGCCAGCGAGACCGAGAACGCCGGCATCATCGGCCAGTCGGAAAAGCTCGATCTCGCGCACCTCGGCGACGTGCCGCGCCTGCGCCTCGCCTACCAGCTCGCGGCGCACCTGGTCACGCACCAGCTGCGCGACGACCTCGGCCAGCCGCAGCTCCAGCTCTTCGGCGAGTTCAAACGCATCGCCCGCGAGTGGCTCGAGGCGGGCCACCTCCGCTGCTCGGGCGGCACCCGCGAGGCGCAGCTCCTCCATACCGCCATCGCCGATATCGCCTGCGAGAAGATCAAGGCCGCCATCCTGCGGCAGCCCGAGAACGAGCCGCAGATCACGGCGGTGCTCGACCCGAGCGGCGCCCCCTGGGGCAGCACGCTCGGGGTGAAGTTCACCACCAGCAAGACCAGCCTCTGGAGGACGCGCGACGACCGCTGCCACCTCAACTTCGCCGTCCTCGACAGCGACTGGGAGGCCGAGTTCTGCCGCGTCGTGGAGCAGCACCCCCGCGTGCGCGCCTACGTGAAGAACCACAACCTCGGCTTCGAGGTGCCCTATCGCCTGGGCTCGATGGCGAGGCGCTACCGCCCCGACTTCATCGTCCGCGTCGACGACGGCGGCGGCCCACGCGATCTCCTGAACCTGATCGTGGAGATCAAGGGCTACCGCGGCGAGGACGCCAAGGAGAAGAAGGCCGCCGTGGAGACCCAGTGGGTGCCGGCGATCAACGACGGCCGTAAAGCGGGCCACGACTTTGGCCGCTGGGCGTTCGCCGAGCTGCGCGAGGTCTACAAAATCGGCGGCGACTTCGGGGCGCGGGTGGAGCAGGCGGTAGGGGAGTTTCTCGATCGCGCGGCGCCGGCGGTGCCGGCCATCAAGGCAGGGGCATAGACGGGTCGGTCGGCCTGCCGCCCCGGCACAGGGATTCATGGTAGTTTTCGCGATATGGGTCTCAGGGCTCGCAAGCAACGCATCCTCGACGCTCTCGGCGACCTCCCGGACGACGTCACCGTGGAGGAGGCCATCGAGAGGCTGTGCTTCCTCGCGAAGATCGAGCGCGGCCTCGCCCAGCTCGATGCGGGCCAGGGGCTCGACCACGACGAAGTCAAGCGCCGGCTCCAACCGTGACCATGGTTCGCTGGTCGCCACAGGCGGCCGACGACGTGCAGGGCATCCGGGATTTCATCGCCCTCGACTCGCCCCACTACGCTCGACTCGTGGTGCAGGAAATTCTGGCAGCCGTGGATCAGCTCGCGCAGTTCCCGGGGATCGGCCGCATCGTGCCCGAATTGGGGGACCCGGATGTGCGTGAGCGAGTCGCCGGCGCCTTTCGGATCGTGTATCGGCACCGCGGCGACGCCGTCGAAATCGTCACGGTATTTCGTGCCTCACGACTGTTCCCGATCAAGGAATAGGTCAGCGTTTCCGGCGCCGCGTCTTCGCGCCTGGCGCCCAAGGGGATAGACCACATGGCGAGCGCGAGGAAGAAGGGCAAGAAGGGCGCGGGCGGCGTGGAGCCGCGCGTCGTCGAAGCGCTGCAGCACGGCGACGACACGCGCAAGAACATCCCCACCGCCGAGTACCAGGCGCTGGTGGAAAAGGAGCAGAAGAGCGCGCTGCGGGTGGCCTGGGAGCGGCGCAATCGCGACCTCGATCCGCAGCTCGTCTGGCGCGGCAAGGACGAGCAGGATTGGAGCGATCTGGTGGTGTCGGCGCCGCCGCTCTACATCCAGGAGAAGGTGCACCCCAAGGCGCTGATCGACGAGCTTTCCCGCCAAAGCCGCGACCGCGCCCGCGCCGAGCGCGGCGCCAACCTGGACCTCTTCGCCGACTTCAACGGCATCCCCGCGGGCGCTGACAAGACCGAGTTCTACCAGCACGACCAGAGCTGGACGAACCGGATGATCCTCGGCGACTCGCTCCAGGTGATGGCCAGCCTCGCCGAGCGCGAGGGGCTGCGCGGCAAGGTGCAGTGCATCTACTTGGACCCGCCGTACGGCATCAAGTTCAACTCCAACTTCCAGTGGTCCACCACCAGCCGCGACGTGAAGGACGGCAACGTCGCCCACATCACCCGCGAGCCCGAGCAGGTCAAGGCGTTCCGCGACACCTGGAAGGACGGGATTCACAGCTACCTGACCTATCTGCGCGACCGGCTCACCGTGTGCCGCGACGAAGCTCGGGCGCATCCCGGTCCTGAAGGCGCGCATGAATGCCGACCTCCACATGGCGGACAACCTCAAGACCACCGGCAAGGGCAACCTGTTCGTGGTATTCGGCGAGCCCGAGATCGAGGTGAGCGAGGTCGCGGGCGGCGAGGTCCAGGTGAAGGTGAAGGGCGTGTACGTGTTCGACCCATCGACCGGCGACGTGCGCAGCGACGGCGCCGAAGGCATCGCCTGCTGGTTCATCGACACCGAATACAACGAGGAGAGCTTCTTCGTGCGCCACGCCTACTTCCTCGGCGCCAACGATCCGTACAACGCGCTGCGCACCACGCTGCGCGCCCAGATCGACGAGGCAGCCTGGGCTGGGCTGCACAGCGACACCTCGCGCCCCTTCCCCAAGCCCCAAAGCGGCCGCGTCGCGGTGAAGGTGATCAACCACCTCGGCGACGAGGTGATGAAGGTGTGCAAGGTGCGCTGAACCTGGGGACGGTCCAAGATTGAAAGTCCGCGCCGAGCCTCGGCACCGTTCGTCCCGTGAGGTCGGGTGTCGCGGCGGACGGCGGTCGTGCCGGATCTTGCAATCTTGGAAGGCCGTCCCCACGGTGACCGACTAGGATAGGATGGGCCAATGTCACGGCTCCTGGCCCTGAAGTGCCCCGATTGCGACGCGACCGTCTCGCCTCCCGCCGACGCCGTCCGCTGCACCTGCGAGTTCTGCGGGAAGACGTTCAGCGTCGCGCCGACGATCGTCCTCCCCGAGCGGCCGCTGCCCGGCGCCGGTCGGGCGCCGTCGCCGCCGAGGGCGAGCGCGTCCGGGAAGCTCGGCGCCATCATCGCCGGCGCGATCGTCCTGTCGGCGACCGTGCCGCTCGTGGCGATCGTCATGGGACGAAACACCGGGAGCCTGCGGCCCTCGGCGGCGTCGGCGCAGCGCCGGAACGCGGGCGAGAAGCGCCCGGCGCGCACGTACCTGTGGGACGACGTGGTGCCGTCGGCCGTGGCGAGCGCCGACGGGCGCGAGCTGATCGTCGGCCGCATCCGCAGCCGCGTCGGCGATCCCGACGACCAGCTCTTCGTCGTCGCCGTCGACGGCGCCACGCTCGAGGAGCGCTGGCGGGTGGGCCCCTTGGGCACGTACAGCGAGGCCTACCGTTCGACGCTGCTGGCCGTCGGCGGCGGCGTCGTCGTCGTCAGCGACAAGTCACCGCGGCTGCACGTCGTCGACCTCGCCACGGGCCACGACGACGCGAGCCGCGGCTGGGCGCTCAGCGACGCCGCCTCGGCGCTCTGCGCCGGCGGCGACGGCGCGCGCGCGTGGGTCGAGGTCGTCGACGGGAAAAACCTCCTCGTCGACTTCGGAAAGCATGAGGGGCACGCGCAACCGCGCCCGCCCGCGTGGTGCCACCCGGTGGGGATTTCCATGGGCGCGGGGCGCGCGACGGCGCGGGGCCCGAAGCTCACCGGCGCGCGCGTCGAGGCGGCGCTCACCGACGGCGACGCCGGCGTAGCGTTGGCGGTCAAGGCCCCGGGCACGCCGACGCCGCGAGCCGTCGGCTTCGACCCGCGCACCCTGGAGCAACGCTGGGAATCGCCGCTCGCCCCGCCCGGGCAGGCCGCGGAGCATCACTTCGACTGGCACGTCGCGCTCGCCGGCGGCCGCGCCGTCGTCGAGTACACGCAGCCGAGCGACAGCAGCACGCACCTCGTCGCGCTCGACGCCGCCACCGGCCGCCGCCTGTGGGACGTCCCCGTCGAGGCGAACGGGCAGATCAGCGAGCTGCACCTCACGGCCGCGCGCGCCTACGTCGTCCTGAACACGAAGCTCACCGTCCTCGACGCGGAAAGCGGCGTGGTGCGCGGCGAGCTCGGCTTCTAGGCGAAGTAGGGGACGGATCTCGAAATCTCGATTCTCCCCAGTACGCTTGGCACGCTGGGCTGCCGCTGCGCGCGCTTCTCACGCTCCTCTAACGCATTCGCCCGCTTCCGCCAGCGTCGCCCAGAGCTCCCGCGCGAGTTCCCGGGCCTGCGCGCGCTCCGGCTCGGCCGCCTGTTGCAGCGCCCAGCAACCCGTCGCCGACGAGAGTCCCAACACGCCATTCATCTCCGACTGCCACCGCCCCAGCTCACGCGCCCACGCCCACAGGGCGACCCGCCGCGCGCGCGCCACCGCCCGCGCCCGGCTCCGCGACCGCATCTCGGCCAACTCGATCCCCGTCGCTCGGGCGACCCGCCGCGCGACGTCGATCGCATCACCTGGCCAACGCGGGCGCATCACGCCGTCGCGTCGCACGACGATGAGCCGCTCATGATCTGACGCCGCTCCGGCAACGAGGCCGTCCGAGACCTCGGCGGGCGCTCCCACGATCTGCCGGGCTCGCCGCCTCGTCTCCTCGGCGTCCGCTCCGGTCAGCAACGGGTCCCGCGGGTCGACCGCGCGGGACAGTACGAACGAATGGAAAGCCAACCGACCTGACTGCGACGCGTCGAACCCGCAGAGCGACAGCGCGCGCTCTACGTCCAGCCATGGCGGCGGCGCCGCGAGACCGAGGAACGCCCGATGGCTCGTCCAATCGCAATCGGCGGGGTCGGCCACAAGGCCGGCCCGCACCGGGTTGTTGTGCTGGTATGCGACCAGCACCGCCGCGCGCTCCGCGTCGCACACTACGCTTGTGAAGCGATTTCCGAACACGGGCCCTGTGCGCCCGTGCATTCGGTTCAGCCAGCCGGCGAAGCCGACGTGAAGCGGGTGGACGAAGCGCGAGTCGGCGTCCCATCCCGACCAGACCGCCCAGTGGACGTGGCTGCTCATCATGGCGTAGGCGAGCGGCCTGCCATCGAATGACGCGAGCGCCCGCGGCACGCGCCGGAGGTATTCGGCGCGCTCGTCGACGCCGCTCATGCGGAACTCCAGGTTGACGAACCGGGAGATCAGATGATGAAGGGCGTCCGGGGCGTGAAGCCGGCGGCAGCGGGGCACGGGGAATTGTCGTTTCTCCACCCGAGAAGTTGCTTGGCCCCCGATGGATGGATGGCGCGACGCGCGATCTCGAGATTTCGAGATCCGTCCCCTCTGCTCTTCTCGAGATTTCGAGATCCGTCCCCTCTGCTCTTCATCTCTGCGTCTTCAATCTTGGAGGACCGTCCCCGGGTGGTCCTTGTCGCGCAGCAGGGCCGGCACGAGCAGGAAGGTGAGCGCGAACGCGCCGGCCATCGCGATGGCGGCGAGGCCGCCGAAGATCCGCATCGGCTGGGACCGGCCGAGGCCGAGCACCGCGAAGCCCGCCGAGACGAGCAGCGCGGCGACGATCATCACCGGCCCCACCACCTTCACCGCCTCCTCGGGCGAGCGCTTGACGTAGTACCAGAGGTAGTGCATCGCGAAGTCGGAGCCGGCGCCCGTCGCGATCGACGCCACGAGCGAGGTGGAGATGTCGATCGGCGTGCCCATCAGTCCCATCGCGCCGAACAGCGCCGCCATCCACAGCATCGACGGCAGCACCGACACCATCGCCAGCCACCCCGAGCGGAAGAGGACGAACATCAGGAGCACCACGGCGACCAGCGACACGGCGAGGCTGCGCAGCTGGTTCTTGGCGACGGAGCGCGCGAAGCCGCGGTCGAGGACCGGCTCGCCGGCGACGCGCGTGCGCAGCGACTCGGGCGCCTGGCCCATCGCCTTCTCGGGCAAAAGCTGCCCGAGCGCCTCGCGTGCCTGGGGCAACGCCTCGGCGGGCAGCGCCGCGGCGATCTTCTCCATCGCGCCGTCGACGACCTCCTGCCGCTCGCGCTCGTGGATCCGACCGCCAAGCGCGCTCCAGGCGAGATCGCCCTCCTCGGGCGAGGGGGCGGCCGCGAGGAACTGCGCGCGCGCCAGCGGTTCGTTCTGCGCGATCAGGTTGGCGATCCTCTCGCGCTGCTCCTCGCCGGGGAGCGGGGGCAGGATGTCGTCGGCGCCGCCGAGCACGGCCAGCGCCTCCGCGCGCCGCAGCGGCGGCAGGTGCGGATCGCCGTCGGGCAACGGCCTCGCCAGCCCCACCGCCGCCTCGGCCGAGCCCGGCGGCAGCGACGTGTGATGCGCCTCGGCAATCCAGCGCAGGCGCTCCACCACGTCGGCCGGCTGCGGCGCCGCCGGCGTGACGTGCAGGCGCGTCTTCAGGTAGCCCTCGATCGCCGCCAGCGCCGGCTTCACGTCGCCCTTGACGCGCACGTGGACCAGCGCCTCCTTGCGCCCCGGCGACAGCACCATCCGCAGCGACGGCTCGCCCTCGACGAACATCAGGAGGTTGCCCACCTGCGCGCGCGTCTCCGGCAGCCGCCGCACGCCCGTCATCGCCTCGTTCACCAGCGCGAGCGGCTCGACGATCGACAGCGCCTGCGTGACCCCCTTTTGCGCGCGCGCGAACTGCGCCAGCCGCTCGATCTCGACCAGCGTCGCGGGATCGGCCATGTCGCCCGAGAGCGCCACCTGGATGAACTGCGAGCCGCCGAACTTCTCCTCGAGGAAGCGGTCGGCGATCCACGGGTCGGAGCCCGGGCTGAAGAAGGCGCGCGGGTCCATGCGCACCTGCACGCGCAGCATCGGCCCGACGGTGGCGAGCCCCAGCAGGCCGACGCCGGCGAGCACCCAGCGCCGGTGGCGCCGCGCCCACACGACGAAGCCGCCGAGCCGCACCCCGAGCGAGCCGAAGTCCATCGGCCGCGACGGCCGGCGCGGCCAGAGCGTGACCACCGCCGGCACCAGCGTCATCGCCGAGAGGTAGCAGAGCAGGACGCCGAACGCCGACTCGAGGCCGAAGGTGCGCATCGGCCGGATGTCCATCACCAGGAACGAGAAGAAGCCGGCCGAGGTGGTGGCTCCGGCGATGGCCAGCGGCGGGCCGACGATCCCCGCCGCGCGCAGCACCCCGTCGGGATGGCCGTCGGCGCCGTCGGAGTAGTAGCGCCCCAGCAGGTGCACCGCGTAGGAGCTGCCCGAGGCGAACAGGATCACCGGCAGCGTGCCGGAGACGACGGTGTAGGGCTCGTCGAGCCAGCCCATCGCGCCGAGCACCATCACCGACGCCCACGCGACCGACAGCACGGTGAGGGCGACGCCGACGGGATCGCGGAACGAGATCACCACCACGCCGAGGATCAGGAGGAGCGCGATCGGGGTGAGCCACTTCAGATCGGCGTCGGTCTCCTCGAAGATCGCGGCGGCGGCGAACGGCACCCCGCCGTAGGCTACGTGGATGTCGCCGAACGTGCGCTGGCAGGCGCGGCGCACCTCGTGAGCCACCGCGCGCTGCGAGGCGCCGCCGGCGAGGTAGACCAGCATCAGCGCGGCCCGCCCGTCGGGGGCGACGAAGTTGCCGACCACGTGCTCCTTCGCCATCACCTTCGCGCGCAGGACCGCGCGCTCGGCGGGCGTCGCGGGCGGCCCCTCGATCAGCGGCACGATCTTCACCCCGAGCGGCGAGACCACGAAGTCGGGCAGGTTCGCCGTGGACACCACGCGGTCGACGCCGTGGATGCCCTTGATCGCCTCGGTGGCAGTGGCGATCTTGCCGATCATCTCGGGCGAGAAGATGTCGTCGCCGGAGCGCGCCTCGATCCCCACGATCGCCACCTGCAGCGCGCCGAACGCCTTGGACACCTCGCGGAACGCGCGCACGTCGGCGTCGCCGGGCGGGATGAAGTCGAGGACGTCGTCGGTCTGCCCGAGGCGACGCAGGCCGCCCACCGCGACCACCGTGGCGAGCGCGTAGAGGACGAGGGTCAGCTTTGGCCGCCGGGCGGCGAAGCGGGCTAGGGACACGGTCGTCGGCTCACCGCCGCGCAACCTATCTCGTTTCGCGGTCCGCCTCAAGAGCGGCCCCGCCGTCGGTGATCGGCTATCCTGAAGAGAATGGCGACGAAGACGGTCGTCACCGTGATCTCCAAGATCGGAGAGCGCCCGGTCCTCAAGGAGGCGGCGCTGGTGATGATCTACGGCCTCGAGCTGGGCCGAAAGTTCAACCTCGGCCGCTCCAAGGTGTCGATCGGGCGGGGCGCGCGCGCCGACATCCAGATCGACCAGGAGTCGGTGTCACGGCAGCACGCGCGCATCGTCAGCACGGGGAAGGCGTTCATCCTCCACGACTGCGACTCGACGAACGGCACCTACGTGAACGACGAGCTGATCGAGGAGCACGAGCTGCAAAGCGGCGACCTCATCAAGATCGGCCGCACCATCTTCAAGTTCCTGAGCGGCGACAGCATCGAGAACGCCTACCACGAGGAGATCTACCGCCTCACCACGATCGACGGCCTCACCCAGATCAGCAACAAGCGCTTCTTCCTCGAGGCGCTCGATCGCGAGCTCGGGCGCGCGCGGCGCTACCGTCGGCG
This sequence comes from Myxococcales bacterium, assembly GCA_021784515.1. Taxonomy (GTDB): domain Bacteria; phylum Myxococcota_A; class Polyangia; order Palsa-1104; family SHYY01; genus SHYY01. Next base: position 11,543 of record JAJXSP010000069.1, read on the forward strand.
GGTCGGGCTGCTGCTGTTCGACATCGACCACTTCAAGCAGGTCAACGACTCGCATGGGCACCTCGCGGGCGACCACGTGCTCAAGCAGCTGGCGACGGCGGTGCGCGATCGCCTGCGCCGCGAGGACGTGCTCGCCCGCTACGGCGGCGAGGAGTTCGCGATCGTGCTCCCGGAGGTGGACCAGGGGGGCGTGCGCGTGCTCGCCGAGAAGGTGCGCCGGCTCATCGAGAAGACGCCGTTCCTCTTCGAGGGCGCGCGGATGCACGTGACGGTGTCGATCGGCACGACGCTCTCCCAATCGGGCGACGATCCCGCCGCGCTCATCAAGCGCGCCGACGCCCGGCTGTACGACGCGAAGCACGCCGGCCGGAACTGCATCCGGTCGTAGCCGGGAAGTTCGCGACCGCCCCCTTCCCTCCTCCACACCCGATTGGCCGGGCACGACCGCCCACGTCGGCGGTCGGCGCCGGTTGTGCACGCCATCCACCAGACGACCGACAAGCAGGAACGGAGGAGGCACGATGATCCCATTCAGTCCGGCGCCCGGTGTCACGGTGACCGGCGAGACGCGCCCCGGCGACGAGGCGGTCCTTTCGCCCGAGGCGACCCGATTCGTCGCCGAGCTGGTGCGCGCATTCGGCCCGCGCGTCCCCGAGCTGCTCGCCCGGCGGCGGGCGCGGCAAGCCCGGTTCGACGCCGGCGAAAAGCCCGATTTCCTCCCCCAGACGGCGGATATCCGCACGACGAGTTGGAGGGTGGCGCCCTTGCCTTCCGAGCTCCAGGACCGGCGCGTGGAGATCACCGGGCCGTGCGACCGGAAGATGATCATCAATGCCGAAAACAGCGGGGCGCGGGTGTTCATGGCGGATCTGGAGGACTCCAATTCGCCCACCTGGCGGAACAACGTCCAGGGACAGGCCAATTTGATGGACGCCGTGCGGCGGACCATCCGGTTTGTCGCCCCCGATACGGGGAAAAGCTATTCATTGAAGGAGAAGACCGCCGTCCTGATGGTGCGACCGCGCGGCTGGCACCTCCGCGAGAAGCACTTCTTCGTCGACGGCGAGGCGGCCCCCGGCGGGCTGATCGATTTCGGGCTCTATTTCTTCCACAACGTGCGGGAGCTGCTCGCCCGCGGGACCGGCCCCTATTTCTATCTCCCCAAGCTCGAGAGCCACCTCGAGGCGCGGCTGTGGAACGACGTGTTCGTCCACGCGCAGGACCGGCTCGGGATCCCGCAGGGGACGATCAAGGCGACGGTCCTCATCGAGACGCTCCCGGCGGCGTTCGAGATGGAGGAGATCCTGTGGGAGCTTCGCGAGCACAGCGCCGGCCTCAACTGCGGGCGCTGGGACTACATCTTTTCGTTCATCAAGAAGTTCCGCAATGACCCGGACAAGGTGCTGCCGGATCGCGGGCAGGTGACCATGGACAAGGCCTTCTTGCATGCCTATTCCCGGCTCCTGATCCAGACCTGTCACCGTCGCGGCGCGCACGCGATGGGCGGAATGGCGGCCCAGATCCCGATCAAGGGAGATCCCGCCGCCAACGAGGAGGCGCTCGCCAAGGTGCGCGCCGACAAGCTGCGCGAGGTGGTCGACGGGCACGACGGCACCTGGGTCGCCCACCCGGCCCTGGTCCCGGTGGCGCTCGAGGCGTTCGACGCGCACATGAAGACCCCGAATCAAATCGCCCTCCAACGGGGCGAGTGGCGCATCTCGAGGGACGACCTCCTGCGCGTCCACGAGGGGACGCGCACCGACGGTGGGCTGCGGCACGACATCCGGGTTGGAATCCAATATCTCGAGGCGTGGCTGCGCGGCACCGGCTGCGTCCCGATCTACGATTTGATGGAGGACGCCGCGACCGCCGAGATCTCCCGCGCGCAGGTCTGGCAATGGCTGCACTTCTCCGCGCGCACCGACGACGGACGCCCCGTCACCCGGGAGCGATTCCTGCGCACGGTCGAGGAGGAGATGGAGCGCGTGCGCGGCGAGGTGGGCGACGAGCGGTTCGGGCGGGGCCGGTTCGCCGAGGCGAAGTCCCTGTTCACGCGGCTCTCCACGTCGGAGACGTTCGAGGAGTTCCTGACGGTTCCGGCCTATGAATTGCTCCTCGGCCTCGAATCGCGTCGCGGCGATTCCAATCCACCGGATTCGCCCGTTTCAAAGGAGGACGTCGTCCATGTCGAACACCCCTGACCGCGGATTCGGCCCCTTCATCACCTCGGGAGCCCTGCGGCCTCCCCGCCACTTCGAGGGACTCCTCCCGCCGCCGGCGGGGCCGATCCCGACGACCGGGTCCCCAAGGCGGGGCCCCGGCACCGACGTGACGGGGCTCCTCTCACGCGACCGCTTCCGGGGCATTCGTCGCCCTTATTCGCCCGACGACGTGGCGCGGCTCCGCGGCAGCCTGCACATCGAATACACGCTCGCCCGCCTCGGCGCCGAACGGCTGTGGGAGCTGCTCCATAGCGGGGATTACGTCCACGCCCTCGGCGCCATGACCGGCAATCAGGCGGTCCAGATGGTCCGGGCGGGATTGAAGGCGATCTACGTCTCCGGCTGGCAGGTGGCCGCCGACGCCAACACCGCCGGGGAGATGTATCCCGATCAAAGCCTCTATCCGGTCGATTCGGTCCCCGAGCTGGTGCGGCGGATCAATCATGCCTTGGTGCGCGCCGACCAGATCGAGGTGGCCGAGGGGGAGGCGCTGCACGACTGGTACGCGCCGATCGTCGCCGACGCCGAGGCCGGGTTCGGCGGGCCGCTCAACGCGTTCGAATTGATGAAGCACATGATCGAGGCCGGCGCGGCGGCGGTGCACTTCGAGGATCAGCTCGCCTCGGAGAAGAAGTGCGGGCACATGGGCGGAAAGGTGCTGGTGCCGACGAGCCAATTCATCCGCACGCTGATCGCGGCGCGGCTGGCCGCCGACGTGATGGACGTGCCGACGCTGATCATCGCGCGCACCGACGCGGACAGCGCGAAGCTGCTCACCTCCGACGTGGACGAGCGCGATCACCCGTTCATCGACCGCGACGCGCGCACGCCGGAGGGCTTCTTCCGGCTCGAGGGAGGAGTCCCGTGCGCGGTGGCGCGCGCGGTGGCCTACGCCCCGTTCGCCGATCTCCTGTGGTGCGAGACCTCGAAGCCCGATTTGAAGGAGGCGCGGCAGTTCGCCGAGGGCGTGCACGAGATCCATCCCGGGAAGCTGCTGGCCTACAACTGCTCGCCGTCGTTCAACTGGAGGAAGCACCTCGACGGGGCGAGCATCGCGAGGTTCCAGCGCGAGCTGGGCGCGATGGGCTATGCGTTCCAGTTCGTGACGCTGGCGGGGTTCCACTCCGTGAATTACGGGATGTTCGAGCTGGCCCGCCATTACCGGGATTCGGGAATGGCGGCCTACGCGCGGCTCCAGGAGGCCGAGCTCGCCGCGGAGGCGGACGGCTACACGGCCACGAAGCACCAGCGCGAGGTGGGAACCGGGTATTTCGACCGCGTGAGCGAGGTGATTTCGGGGGGCGAGTCGTCGACGCTGGCGCTCGCGGAGTCCACCGAAACCTCGCAGTTCTTCGAATAGCGCCCGTTCAATTCCAATTGACGAGCGGGCTCGGGCGATACCCGCTGTGCGCGGGCATGCCGCGGAATCCGCTCCAGCCGATTCGCGGCGGAATGCCGGGGAAGGCGACGCGCTGCGCGCTTCCCTGGTTGTTCATCGGGGTGACGGAGTCGAAGAGCAGGGCGTCGAGGACGCAGTCTCCGTCGAAGTCGCCGAGCACCGGCGTGGCGCTGGTGTTTCCGAACGGCAGCGTCAAAAGGGGCATCCCGGTGGCGCCCGAGAGGACGACCGTGGTGCGGAGAGTATCGGGGACCACGAACACGTCCTCGACGCCATCGAGGTCCACGTCGGCGGAGACGGGCGAGGCGAAGATCAGCCCGGCGGTGTCCCACGTCCACAGGCTCTTGCCGGTCTTGCCGTCGAGCGCCAGCACCTCGCTGCGCGGGTTCTTGAAGCTGCCGACCACGCTGAAGTCGAGCGACTCGAAGGCGGCCACCACGTCGAGCGCGCCGTCGCCGTTGAGGTCCACGAGCAAAGGATTGGCGGTGGCGTAGAGCAGCGAGCTCTTGGCGGTCCACAGCACCTTCCCGTCGAGGCGCGCGGCGAGGACGGTGCCGCAGTAGTCCGCCGAGACCACGTCGGGGCGGCCGTCGCCGTCCACGTCGCCGAACATGGGCGAGGCGATCACCCCGGCGACGTCGCACGCGCCGGGGATGCGCGCCGTCTCGGTGAGCTGCTTTCCGGCCGGGTCCCAGGAGACGAGGTGGAGCGCGCCCGCCTCCTCCTCGCCGCCGCTGCCGAACGCGATCAGGCGCACGCCGCCGGGGAGGGCCAGCACCGCCGGGGCGCTATAGATCGGATCCATCCGCAACTCCCACCAGGAGGAGAGCACCTGGCCCTTCTTGTCGAAGGCGATCAGCCAGCCGGGCAGCTCGGTCATCGCCGCGCCGCCGGAGGTGACGAAGAGCACGTCGTCGCTCGGGCTCGCCGAGGCGACGCTGTCGGTCCAGCCCCAGGCGATCTGGGGGTAGTTCAGCGCGAGCGACCAGAGCGGCAGGCCGGTCTTGCCGTCGAGGGCGAGGACGTCGTTGATGCGGCCGCCGGTGAGGACGTCGTCCACGCCGTCGCCGTTGACGTCCACGCAATACGGGTAGTCGTAGCTGGCCAGCCCGATGGCGGTGCTCCAGCGCTCGACGCCGGTGGTGGCGTCGACGGCGACGATGTACTGCGCCGCGCCGGCGAAGGTGAGCAGCGCGACCGGGTGGCCGTTGTGGTCGAGATCGCAGATGGCGGAGGAGCCCTCGTCGTTGCGCCCGGGGATGGTCCACGCCGCGGCGGGCGGGCCGGCGGGTGCGCCGTCGAGCGGGCAGGCGCGCGCGGCGTCGGTCGGGCCGGCGTCGCGCGTTTCGGAGGCGGCGTCGGGGATCGCCCCTCCGTCGGTGGCGGCGGCGTCGGC
>JAJXSP010000070.1 GCA_021784515.1 Myxococcales bacterium
TGCCGGAATTCGTCGATCTTGCCGGTGATCCCGACGCTGACGTTCTGGCTCGTCGACGGGTAGTGGTCTTTGTCTTCGCTGCCGTCGCGCGGGTCGACGCCCTGCACCCAGTGCGTGCCGTTGGTCGCCGAGGCCGCGCGCAGGCAGAGATCCGGCATGGTCGCGCAGTCGTTGTTCACGTCGATGTCCGGCATGTAGACCTCGGCGTAGGCGAGGTTGAGCGTGAAGCCGCGGTACTTGAGGCCGAGCCCGGTCGTGAAGCCGGCCTTCCACGACGAGTAGGTGTCGAGGTGCGTGTACTGCGGGTCGGTCGTCGGCGAGTCGTAATAGGCGCCGGCGCGCAGGATCACGCGCCACCGGTTCTTGATGCGGATGTTGTAGGCGCCGCCCAGGCGGACGCTGAAGGTGTCCTTGAACTTGTGGGGCACGTCGATCGCGAGGTGACCGTCGCCGAGCGGCGAGGCGTCGCTGCGCACCTGCGCGAACTGCTCGGACGACCAGTTCTCGTAGGTGCCGTCCAGCTCGATGTCGCCGCGCTCGGTGCCGTCGTCGTAGCGGGAGAAGACGCGCAGCCCGGCGCGCACCTCGTGGGGCAGCTTGATGCTGAACGTGGCGGGGAAGTCGGCCGGCTGGTTCGGGCCCGCGACGACCGGGTAGGGATGGATCGAGCCGCTCGAGTCGAGGTCGATCTGCGGGCGGTAGGTGGCGCCGATGTCCATCCACGGCGTCGGGTGGGCGAGCGCCGAGAAGAGGAAGCCCACCGTCTGCACGGTCGTGTGCAGCATGCCGTAGCTGTCGCACGACGGATCGTCGCCGGCGGCGCCGCAGGTCGACGGGCCGAGCGGCGTGACGTTGGCGTTGAGGATGTTGAACTCGCCGATCACCCACTGCAGGCCGACGCCGACGTCGAGGTACTTCACCGGGTGGTAGGCGGCGGCGATTGTCGGCGTGAGGATCGTGAAGTCGGTCGAGACGATGTCGTACCGCGACGGCGCCGGCCCGGTCGTCATCGGCATGTCGGAGCCGCCGAGGTCGACCTCGTAGCGCGGCGCCTGGTAGGTCGTGCCGCTCTTGCCGTCGGTGACCGGGATGTTGTGCAGCGTGCCGTACTGCCGCTTGCCGATGCCGGGCGGCGAGTAGGCGGCCAGGCCGAAGGTCCAGTTCTCGAAATAGCCGCCGTCGGTGGTGACGGCGACGAAGGGCTGGTAGGCGAAGCCGTCGGCGTTGTGCACCGTCGGGTAGGGCCGGCCGGCCCACGGCGTCTGTTGCATGCACTGCGCGGCGGCCATCGGGTCGGCGGCCTGCGCGCACGGCGTGCCCGAGTAGGTGCCGCTGCGCGTGAACGCCATGTCGTGGAAGACCAGGTTCACGTCGGCGAGGACGCGGGTGCCGCGCTGCCGCGCCATGCCCGCGACGTTGTAGTAGAGCGCCAGCCCGCTGTCGGCCTTGGCGACGAAGGCGCCGCCGCGGCCGAGCGCCTCGGTGCCGACGTCGGGGATGTCGAAGCCGCCGGCCCACCCCAGCGACGGCGCGGCGAGCGCGAGGCAGGCGGCCGCGGTGGCGAGGCGGCTCACGGTGCGGTGCATTTTCTCTCCCGGTGTGCGCGCGCGTGGACGAGGAGGATCGACACGGCCGCCGGCGTGACGCCGGAGATGCGCGCCGCCTGGCCGATCGAGCGCGGACGGTGGCGGTGGAGCTTCTCGCGCACCTCGCGCGACAGTCCCGCGACGTGCGCGAGGTCGATCGCCTCCGGGAGCGGCTCGTCCTCGAGGGCGCGGAAGCGCGCCGCCTCCTCCGCCTGCCGTGCGATGTAGCCCTCGTACTTCACCTTGATCTCCACGCGCTCGCGCACCTCGGGGTCGTCCGGGCCGCCGAAGGCCTTGTGCAGCGCAGCAACCTCCACCTCCGGGCGGCGCAAAAGCTCGAGCAGCGTGGTCGGCTTGCGGAGCGGCGCCGTGCCCAGGGCGGCGAGGCGATCGTTCGTCGCGGCGTCGGGGACCAGGGTGGTGCCGGCGAGACGCCCGACCTCCTCCGCGACGCCGCGGCGGCGGGCGTCGAAGGCAGCCCATGCTGCGTCGCACAACAGGCCGATCGAGCGCGCCCGCTCCGAGAGCCGCTCGTCGGCGTTGTCCTCGCGGAGCAGCAGGCGGAACTCCGCGCGCGAGGTCATCATGCGGTACGGCTCGTCGGTGCCGCGGGTGGTGAGGTCGTCGACCAGCACGCCGAGGTAGGCCTGGTCGCGGCCGAGGACGATCGGCGCATCCCCGCGTTGCTGCAGGGCAGCATTGATCCCGGCGAGCAGCCCCTGCGCCGCCGCCTCCTCGTAGCCCGAGGTGCCGTTGATCTGGCCGGCGAGGTAGAGGCCGCGCACGCGTCGCGTCTCCAGCGTCGGCTCGAGCTCGCGCGGGTCGCAGAAGTCGTACTCGACGGCGTAGCCGGGGCGCATCATCTCGGCGCGCGCGAGGCCGGGGATGGTGCGCACCATCGCCAGCTGCACGTCGACGGGGAGCGAGGTGGAGATGCCGTTCGGGTAGACCTCGACGGTGTCGAGCCCCTCGGGCTCGAGGAAGATCTGGTGCCGCTCCTTGTCCGCGAAGCGCACCACCTTGTCCTCGATCGAGGGGCAGTAGCGCGGGCCGACGCCGGTGATGCGGCCGGCGTAGAGCGGCGAGCGGTGGAGGTTGTCGCGGATCAGTTGGTGCGTTGCAGCATTCGTCCAGGTGATGAAGCAGCGGCGCTGCGGCAGCGGCGGGGCGGGGCCAAAGGTCGAGAAGCGCGGGAGCGGCTCGTCGCCGGGCTGCCCCTCGAGCGCGTCCCAGTCGATCGAGCGGCCGTCGAGGCGGCAGGGCGTGCCGGTCTTGAGGCGCCCGAGCGAAAAGCCGAGCGCCTCGAGCGACGCCGAGAGCCCGCGCGCCGGCGGCTCGGCGAAGCGCCCGCCGTCGGACTGCATCTCGCCGACGTGGATGCGGCCGCGCAGGAAGGTGCCGGTGGTGAGGATCACCCGCGGCGCGCGGAAGGCGACGCCGAACGTGGTGCCGACGCCGGTGACGCGGCGTGCGCCGGCCGGCCCGTCGGTGAGGAGCGCGTCCACCTCGGCCTGGACGAGGTGCAGCAGCGGCGCGCGCTCGACGGTGGCGCGCATGCGATCGCGGTAGCGGCGCTTGTCGCACTGCGCGCGCGTCGAGCGGACCGCCGGGCCCTTCGAGGTGTTGAGGCGGCGGAACTGGATCCCGCACGCGTCGGCGGCGAGCGCCATCTCGCCGCCGAGCGCATCGATCTCCCGGACGAGGTGCCCCTTGCCGACGCCACCGATCGCGGGGTTGCACGGCATCTGCGCCACACCGTCGATGCTGCCCGTGAGCAGCAGCGTGCGCGCCCCGAGCCGCGAGGCCGCCAGCGCCGCTTCGCAACCGGCGTGGCCGGCCCCGACGACGATCACGTCGTACCCGGTCGGGTGATCGAGCATGGGGGCCGAGGTTCGCTTGGGGGGCGGCGCGAGTCAAGGTAGCGCCGCGGGCGGGCTCCGTCAGTACCGCAGCCCGAACCCCCCGCAGAGCGCCATCGTCCCGATCGCAAAGTCGGGGCCCGCGCCGAGGAAGCCGCCCACGTCGAGGCGCGCCATGAAGGTGAGCGCCATGTTGCCGGCGGCCAACTGGAGCACGTCGATCGACACCGCGAGCCAGCCGCCGAGCATCGTCGCCGACGAGGCGTGCGACGGGATCCACCCCTCTCCCCCGGAGAAGCCGGCGCGCAGGCGCACCCGCTCGCCCAGGCGGAGCTGGGCGCCGAGGTCGCCCGCGGCCTCCAGGTAGCGCGCGCCGCCGGAGGTGCCGCCGTGCAGGCGCCCGCCGACGATGACGGCTGCGCTGCCGCCGAACTCGAGGCCGACCAGCGCGTCCACGCCGCCGGTGATGGCGTCGAAGCCGGGGGCGCGCGCGTCCGCGCCGAGCGAGGTGCGCCAGCCCGCGCCGCCGGTCAGCTCGGCGGTGAGCCCGAGGAGGCGGTCGGCCGCCGCCGTCGCGGGCAGGAGCGCGATCGCGAGGGCGACGAGCGGCGCGCCGGCGCCACCGCCTCGCCACCGGCACCGCTTGCGCATCGCCCTTTCAGCAAGCATGAAAGAGGCGAGGATGGGGACGGTCTTCCAAGATTGCAAGTTCCGCCCTGCACCCAAGTTCCGCTTGAACCGATGTCTTGGCTCGAGGACCTTGCAACCTTGGAAGACCGTCCCCGCAAATGGTTTGACTTCCACACATCGAGTCACGAGCATGATGCGCTTGCGTCCGTACCGTCTCACCGCGCTCCTCGTCGGAGGCCTCGCCGCCGCCGGGTGCGCCGACGTCACCGCGTCCACGCGCAGCGTCGCGTACTCGTCGAGCGCCAAGGAGAACTACGATCGCGGGATCTCCGAGCTGAAGTCCGAGGGGTGGCTCGAGGCGATCAAGTACTTCACCTACACCAAGGCGAAGTTCGGGTTCTCGAAGTGGGCCACGCTCGCCGAGCTGGGGATCGCCGACGCGCACTTCGGCCACCAGCAGTACCAGGAGGCGGTCGACGGCTATCGCGCCTTCATCAAGGGGCACCCGCAGCACGAGCAGGTGCAGAACGGCTACGCCGCGTTCCGCATCGGCGAGGCCTTCTTCAAGGAGATCCCGACGGAGTGGTTCCTCGTGCCGCCGGCCTACGAGATGGACCAGGGGCCGATCAAGGACGCCCTGCGCGAGCTGACCGCGTTTGCCGACGAGTACAGCGACTCGCCGTATGCGCCGAAGGCCCGCAAGATGATCGGCGAGTGCACCAAGCGGCTCGCCGACCACGAGCTATACGTCGCCAACTTCTATCTCGAGCGGGGCAAGCCGCTCGCCACCATCGGCCGCCTCGAGGGGCTGGTGCGCGAGTACCCGGGCTCGAACCTCGAGGCGGAGGTGCTGCTGCTGCTCGGGCGCACCTACCTCAAGATGGAGAAGCCGGGCGAGGCGAAGTTCACCTTCCAGCGCCTCGTCGAGCGCCACCCCGACGACTTCCGGGCGAAGAAGGCGCAGCTCTACCTCGACTACATCGCCCGTCGGTGGGGAGACGTGTCGCCGGCGGTGCCGCCCACCCCGCCCCCGCCGACGCGCTCGCCCGCCGGGCCGGCGCACCCAGAGGAAGGCAATGGATGATCGTCTCCGCCAGCTGCTGAACCGCGCCGCCGAGCACTACGAGCGCGGCGAGTTCGAGGACGCCGCGCCCCTCTGCGCCGAGGCGCTGGCGATCGACGACGCGCTGCCGAACGTGCACCACATACTGGGGGTGATCGAGCACTCGCGCGGGCGCATCGCCGAGGCGGCGCGCCACTTCGAGGCCGCGCTGCGCGACAACCCGCAGTACACCGAGGCGGCGCTCAACCTGGCGGTCGCCTACAACGAGATGGGCCGCTACGACGACGCGCGGCGCGTCTACGCGCAGGCCAGCGCCGAGACGCGCGACACGCACGGCTCCCTCGACGCCTTCGCGCGCGGCAAGCTGGCCAACATGCACGCGGCGATCGGCGACGCCTACGCCGAGCTGCGCGTCTTCGACGAGGCGATCGTCGAGTACCGCAAGGCGCTGCTGCTCTCGCCGGCGTTCGCCGACCTCCGCACGCGGCTCGGCGTCGCGCTGCGCGACATGGGGCAGTCCGAGCTGGCGATCGTCGAGTTCGAGGAGGCCAAGCGCACCAACCCGAAGTACCTGCCGGCGCGGATCCACCTCGGCGTGACGCTCTACTCGCGCGGCCGCAAGGACGACGCGATCGCCGAGTGGCGCGCGGTGCTCGCCGAGGACCCGGCGAACAAGAGCGCGTTGGCGTACCTCCGGATCGCCGGCGCCGCGGGCTGATCCGCGCCGGGACGAGCGCCGCGAGGTCGGCGTGTATACTCCGCCGCCGTGACCCAGTTCCTGACCGCCGACCTGCCAGGCACGGGCGGCCTGTTGAAGGCCGTTCCCGAGGACTTCGTCGTCGAGGAGATCCCCGCCTACCACCCCTCGGGCGAAGGCGAGCACCTCTTCCTCACCGTCGAGAAGGTGGGCATCACGACGCAGGAGATGGTGCGCCGGATCGGGCGCGCGCTCGGCGTGCCGCCCGACGACATCGGGGTGGCGGGGCAGAAGGATCGGCAGGCCGTGGCGCGGCAGATCGTCTCGGTGCGGGCGCGCGACATCGTGCGCGCCTCGAACCTCGTGGTGGAGGGTGCGCGCGTGCTCGCGGCGGCGCGCCACGGCAACAAGCTCCGCACCGGCCACCTGCGCGGAAACCGCTTCACCATCACCCTGCGCGGCGTCGGCGACGGCGCCGAGGAGAAGGCGCGCGCGGTCCTCGACATGATCGGAACCTCGTGGCTGCCCAACCGATTTGGCCAGCAGCGCTTCGGCACCCACGGCGACAACGCCGAGGCGGGCGCCCAGGTCCTGCGCGGCGAGCGCCACGAGGTGGACCGCTTCCGCCGGCGCTTCCTGATCTCGGCGTTCCAGTCGCTGCTGTTCAACCGCTACCTCGACCAGCGGCTCGAGGAGGGGACGCTGCACCGGGTGATCTCCGGCGAGGTGCTGCAGCGCGCGGGCACCGGCGGCCTGTTCCTGTGCGCGGCGAACGAGCTTCTTTACAATCAGTCGCGCGTCCAGATGCACCAGATCGTGCCGACGGGGCCGATGTTCGGGCACAAGATGTTCGCGCCCGAGCCGGGCAGCCCCGCCGCCGAGCGCGAGGCGGCGCTGCTCGCGTCGTCGGGCGTCCCGCCGTCGACGTTCGACCAGTTCGGCAAGCTCGCCGCCGGCACGCGCCGACCGCTGCTGGCGCGCATCGAGGGGACCTCCGCGCGGCAATCGGGCGACGCGCTCGTGCTGTCCTTCTCGCTGCCGTCGGGCTCCTACGCGACGGTGTTGCTCGAGGAGATCATGAAGCCCGCCGCGCCGATCGCCCACGCCGCCGACAGCTGATTCCCCCGCCCGCAGTGTAAAGAAGTTTCCAGTCGATTGCCGCCCCGGGCAACGCGGAATAGACTACCGCGCTCGAAACCACACCGGTTCCCCACCATCCCTCCGGAGGCGCCACCCGTCATGCACTTGACCGACCAATTCCTGCACGTGGCGCTGTTCGGCGCCGAGTGGGTGCTGTGGCTGCTGATCGCGCTGTCGGTGGCGAGCTTCGCCGTGATGATCGAGCGCCTCTGGTACTTCTCCTCGACGAAGATCGACTTCGAGGGGCTGCTACGCGATCTGCACGACCTCCTGCGGAAGAAGGACTTCGCCGCGCTCCGGTCGAAGCTCGAGGGCAAGGAGGCGATCGAGATGCAGGTCGTCACCGCCGGGCTCGTCGAGATCGACCACGGGGCCGACTCGGTCGGCGAGGCGATGCGCGGCGCCAAGGCGCGCCTCAAGGGCCGCCTCGAGCGCAACCTCGCCTACCTCGGCACGCTCGGCAACAACGCGCCGTTCGTCGGGCTGTTCGGCACCGTCCTCGGCGTCATCAAGGCGTTCCACGACCTGTCGGCGAAGAAGGGGCAGGGGCCCGAAGCGGTCATGGGCTCGCTCTCGGAGGCGCTCATCGCGACGGCGGTCGGCCTGCTGGTCGCGATCCCGGCGGTCGTGGCCTTCAACTGGTTCCAGCGCCAGGTGCGCTCGCGCATCGCGCAGACCGACGCGGCCGCCCACTCGGTGCTGACGTGGGTGCAGGGCGAGCCGGCGGCGTCGCAAATCGCCAAGGCGAAGTAGATGGCCGGCACCGGACCGAGCTACGGCGACGACGAGGAGGGCGGCGGCATGATCGCCGACATCAACGTCACGCCGCTCGTGGACATCACGCTGGTGCTCCTGATCATCATGATGGTCGCGGCGCCGCTCATCGTGAACAACCCCTCGATCAAGGTGGAGCTGCCCAAGGCCACCACCGGCGACGAGACGCAGAAATCGACGGTGTCGCTGACGCTGCGCAAGGACGGGCAGCTCTACTTCAACGAGGACGCCGTCGACGAGGTGCAGGTGAAGGACCGCATCGGCGCCGAGATGCAGAAGAACCGCGAGGTGCAGGCGATCGTCGCCGCGGATCGAGGCGTGGAGTACGGGAGGGTGATGCACCTGATCGACCTGGTGAAGAGCCTCGGCGTGACGAAGTTCGCGCTGAACATCGACGCCACCCCGTAGCTCCCCGCCGTGCCGCACCTCACCGCCCCACCGATCGTCCTGTTCGTTCTTCTGGCGGGGGCGTTCCTGTACGGGGTGTGGCGGGCGACGGGGCCGATCGGGCTCGTCGGCGGGCTGCTGCTCCACGTCGCGCTCGGCTGGGGGCTCGTGATGCTGGGCCTGCGTCCGCCGGCGCGGGCGGCCACGGTGGTGCAGATCGACGTGCGCAGGCCGCCGCCACCGCCGCCACCACCACCGCCGAAGATCGAGACGCCGCCACCGAAGGTGGAGCCGCCGAAGCCGAAGCCGGCGCCCAAGGTGCAGAAGCTCCAGGCGCCGATCCCGAACCAGACGCCGCCCAAGGACGTGCCGCCGCCGGCGGAGCCGCCGCGCCGTGTGTTCGGCCTCACCGAGCAGTCGACCACCACGGGCGACTCCACCTTCTCGGTGCCGACGGGCAACAGCACCGTCGCCAACCCGTCGGAGAAGGGCAAGGGCGAGAAGGTGCAGCCGCTGCCCGCCGCGCCGCCGCAGGCCGCATCCGCGCCGGTCTTCAAGGCGGCCAGCGCGCTCGAGGTGAAGACCGAGCCCGAGGTCGACGAGGGCTCCTGCCAGTTCGACTACCCCGACGGCGAGGCGAAGCAGGCCGGCATCGAGGGCGACACCCTCCTGCGCGTGGAGATCGACGAGCGCGGCAAGGTGCACGGAGTGAAGGTGCTGAAGGGCGTCGGCCACGGCCTCGACGACGTGGCGATGTACGTGATGAGGCACAAGTGCCACTTCACGCCGGCGCGGAACAGCGCCGGGCAGGGCGTCGCCTTCGTGATCACCTACAAGTACAACTGGGTCCTCGATCGCTGACCGCGTCGGCGCCCGCGCCGAGCGATCAGCGCCGGCGGAGGTGGAGGAGCAGCTCCTGCCCGTCGCGCAGGCCCGTCGAGTCGCGTGGCACCTCGTCGTGGAGCAGGTCGAAGCGGGGAGCGAAGAGCGCGCACAGCTCGTCGCGTCCGGCGGAGAACGGCGGGCCGCCCGGCTTGCCGTGGCAAAAGAACAGGCCCACCAGCTCGCCGCCCGGGACGAGCGCCGCGGCGATGGCCAGCGCGTACTCGCCCCGTCGCGCCGGGTCGATCGCGCACAGGCAGCAGTGCTCGACCGCGAGGTCGAAGCGCGGCGGCTCCTCGACGAGGCGGAAGAGGTCGAGCTTGCGGAATTCGATCGCCACGCCGTCGTGCGCCGCGAGCGCGCGGGCCTGCTCGAGCGCCTCGTCGGCGAAGTCGATCGCGGTGACCTGCGCTCCCGCGCGGGCGAGCAGCCGCGCCTCGTGACCCCGCCCGCACCCGGCGACGAGCGCGCGCCGCCCCGTCGGAGGATGCGCCGCGAACCAGCGCGCGAGCGGTGGCGCCGGGCGACCCAGCTCCCAGCCATCGCGGCCCGCGCGGTACAGGCGGCTCCAGAAGGCCACCTCGGAGGGCGAGCCGTCGGGCAGCGGGCGGCGCGGACGGACCGCAGCCCCGATGGCGCGCGCGACCGGGCCGAGGAGCGGCGCCAGCCCGTCGAAGTCGGCGCCCACGAGGGCGAGCGGCGCCGCGTCGCCGTCGAGCGAGGCCCGCAGCACGCGCGCCACCAAATCCACCGACACCGCCCGCACCGGCGAGGGCGCCCGCGCCGCGAGCGCCGCGACGAGCGGCCCGGCCTCGGCGGCGACTCCCCTGAGTGCTTCCCCGGGCAGCTCGACGGACCGCTCCCCCTGGGTATCGGCGACGAGGGCGCGCAGCCGAGGCCCACCCGGTACCAGCTCGAAGGCGCGAAGCTCCACGAGGCGCAGTATACCCAGCGGATCGCGCTTGACATCGCGGCCGGCTCCCGCTAAAAGGCTTCGCGCGACTCCGCGGGAGTAACTCAGTGGTAGAGTGCCACCTTGCCAAGGTGGACGTCGCGGGTTCAAGTCCCGTCTCCCGCTCCAAGACGACCCCGGTTCATGCGGCCAGGATCTTGACAACCGCTGAACGTATGGCTAGGATCGTCGCTCATACCCGTTTGCCTCCTGTCCAGGTGAACGGTACGGGGTCCGAGCGATTCGCTGTCGCTCCTTCCCCGGCACAGCCCCCGAGCCCCCCCCTCGGGGGTTTTGTGTTTCTGCGCCTCGAACGGTGCGCACGAGCGCGCAGCAGAGCGCAGGCCGAGGTGGAGGGGGCTCGGCGCTCGCCAGGCGGAAGGCTCGCCCGGCGTGTGGTGGACGCTCTGCCGCACGCCCCTGCGCGCAGCTCGGAGGTTGCGGCGTTCGAATGACCGCGCGCCTAGACGCGCCCCAACCCTGCAGTCCGCGTTTGCCGCGCGGGCCACTGAACGAAGGAGGCATGCTCCATGGGAGAGAACCCGTTCGAGTTGGAGCGCGACTACGCGCTCGATCTGTCCGAACACATCGACAACCCGGTTATCCGCCGCGGCTACGAGAAGGGCTGTGCCCTCGCCGAGGCGTTGCGAGAGTGGAGCGAGCGCCCGGCGGCGCGCCCCCGCCCGCACGGGCTGCTCGTACTCGGCTGGAATGCACACGGCTAGTGCCCATTCCCGGGCTTCGCCCCAGGCAGGATCTGTTTCCAGGCTTTCAACAGGCCATCCTCGTCGCGCTCGATACGCACATCACCGTTCGGGCACGCGATATCGAGTCGTCCTCGGAAGTTGAAGACGAAGCCGGATCCGGTCGCGGTACGAAAGAGGCCGCGCACGGGGTCCGTCCACGCGTACCCCTTCGGGAGCTTCACGTGACCAAACTCCCCTTGACCGTACCCGCCGATCAGTCCATCGCGCTCAGCATCGAGGGCAACGGCGTCGCCGCCGGCCCCTTCGACCACGGGTCGTACGCCCTCTTCCACGTTGACGACGGCCCCACCGTCACCCTGCGGAAGATCAGCCCGAGCTTGAACCGCCTCGAGCCGGTCCCCGGGTACGAGATCGCTCCCGGTGGGGTCGTGTGCGAGGGAAGCGTGATTTTCGTTCGGCTTGTTCGGATTCGGCATTAGTTGTCCTCGCCGGCGCTCGCCAGGCGGAAGGCTCGCCCGGCGTGTGGTGGACGCTCTGCCGCACGCCCCTGCGCGCAGCTCGGAGGTTGCGGCGTTCGAATGACCGCGCGCCTAGACGCGCCCCAACCCTGCAGTCCGTGTCGAAAGCACGGGCCGCTGAACGAAGGAGGCATGCTCCATGGGAGAGAACCCGTTCGAGTTGGAGCGCGACCACGCGCTCGATCCGCTTGAAGACGTCTCGCCAGGCGGAAGGCTCGCCCGGCGTGTGGTGGATGCTCTGCCGCACGACGTGAGGGCAATGAATCGGCGCGCGTAGTCGCGCCACGACCCAGGTCGGTCCCGTGCCGCAAGTACGGGTGTCCGGCGGGGCCAGATGGGACACCCCCATCAGGAAGGATCGCAACCAGCCATGAAGGATCGCAACCAGCCCGTTGCTGGGTCGTGGCGCGACTACGCGCGCCGATTCGGTGCAGAGTTTCTCAACGGCGTTCGTGAAGGCGCGAAGCGCTGGAAGGCGGAAAACCCGGGAGCGCTCTCCCTGGCAGGTGCGGAATACGGTCGCGCCGCAAGCGAATGGCTCGAGCAGAAACGGCGTGAGGAGAAGCCGGCGCGCCCCCGCCCACATTGGCTGCTCGTGCTCGCCTGGAAGGCGCACGGATAGGCGTCTCACCGCCAGCATCACTTCTCCCCCTGGCCGCCCGACTTGGGCGCGGACGGGAAGACCACCGTGACGCCCTTCGTGCCCAGGGCCAAGATGCGGCCGTCGTCGAGGATTTCGACGGTGCCTCCGTCGGAAAAACGCACGCCCAATCCGCTCGGGAGGTACGAATATCCTTCCGGCAGGGGAGGCCGATGAATCGATTTCCATTTGGGGTCAGTGAAGGGGACTCCCTCCAGTTCGTGATCGAGGGCGTCCTGTATGAACTTGAGGGGAGCGAACCAATCCACGTCCTCCTCGGGGAGCCCACGATCACGCACCACGCCCTCGGCAACGGCGCCCTCATCGAGGTGCGGCACGACGGCGCCGGAATGAAGTGGATCGACGCCCCGGGGTACGAGCTCGGTGCCGGCGGGGTCCTCTGTCGGGAGGGCTGGTGCCGACTCACGCTGGTCGCCGCCGGTCGGCGGTA
Source organism: Myxococcales bacterium (assembly GCA_021784515.1). GTDB lineage: Bacteria > Myxococcota_A > Polyangia > Palsa-1104 > SHYY01 > SHYY01. The sequence goes on from JAJXSP010000070.1 coordinate 12,287, forward strand.
GCGGCTTCCCCTCGCTGGTCATCGGCGCGCCATCTCCTCCGGCGTGCCGGGGAGCGCGACGAGACGTTGGCTGCAAGATGGCGGCGTTCGTCCGTCGCGAGCAAGCGACGGCATAGCCGTGGCATGGGCCACCGGGGAACCTCCTGTCCTGGTTGTCCCCTCGCTGGCGGATTCGCTGTCCGTTCAGCGAGGAGCCCGAGAACCGGGAGGCGATCTCACCTCCCCAAGCGCTCGGTGTCGAGATCAATCACCGATCCGCCGAACGAGATCAAGATCTTTTTCTCGCTCCCGTCGGTGAGCGAACCGATCGAAACCGCCTTGATTTTCGATCGATTGCGATCTTGGCGACGGGAACCGTAACGAGTTCGATCCCGCGGAGCGGCCGGTCAGCGACGGGACGGGCAAACTCGAAGGGCGGCTTTCCGTCGCGCCGATCGACGCCGGATCGCACGGCGAGCGGTATACTTGCGCCCGTCGATGTCGCCTCCAGATCGTGACCAACGCCCGATCCTCGTCGTCCGCATGGGCGAGATCGTCTGCTACGAGGTCACCGAGGAGGATGCTCGACGAAGACGATGGCGCATACGATCCGGCTCCGTCGCACGACGGCCGTAGCGGTCCAGGAAACGGAAACCTGATGGCGGCGAATCACCTTCATTCCATCGTCAACACACAGGAGGGCGAGGTGGTTTCCGTCCACCTCACCGGGAATGCCGCGAACGTGCTCCTCCTCGACGCCCTGAACTACGCCAACTACGAGGCGGGGCGCGCCTACCAATATTTCGGCGGCTACTACACCCGCACGCCGGCCGTGATCACTCCTCCTCACGCCGGCTATTGGCACGTCGTCGTCGACCTTGGCGGCGGTGCTGGACGCGTCGGGGCGTCAGTGTCAGTTCTGCCGGCCGATTAGGGCCAGGGACCCGGCCGCGACTTCGTCGAGCGACGCAGCTCGAGCTGGCTCACCGTCCTTGGCGCCCTGCGCAAACAATGATTACCCTCGGCACCATGACGACTGACCGACCCGATCTCGATGCCGACGCCAAGAGGCTTCGCGAGCGCTCTTTCGATGTCTGGGACGCGTACCAGATGCTCGCGATGCTCTCCGAGGAGGGCGAGCGTGCGATGGTGCTCAGCCACTTCGCCGCTGCAGCGCTGCAGGCTGCTGTGCGCGGCGACATCGCCGGTCTTCGCGAGCGCGGCATCAAGAACGTCCCCGTCTGCCTCGGTCTCGGGGCGTCGCTCGAGGTGAACTCCTCCGATCGCCTGCGACGCGTGGTCTGTACCCACGCGCTCGAGAACCGGTTCGTCGAGATCGCCTACTTCTACGTCGAGAGCGGGCACCCCGTGGCGCGGCTAACCCACCGACTTCCGATCGCCGCGACGGACTACCCCGCTCTTCCCGGTGAAGTCCGACGGCGCGCCGACGAGATCCGGGCGTTTCTTCTTCATGGCGATCTCCCGGCGCCGCGGCCGTCGCCGGCCGATTAGCACCCCCATCCGCCGAGGGCACCCGCAGCAGAGGCGGACCGCTACCCCACGGCACGCGACGCCCACCGCGCGACACGCTCGGCGAGCGAGCCGGCGAGCGAAGCGAGGCGGACCGCCCAGCCGCGGTCGAAGACGACGACGTTGCGCGCGGCGACCAGGTGCTCCGGCCGGAGGTGGGCGTAGATCCGCGTCGTGCGCTCGTCGGAGTGGCCGAGGATCTGAGCGAGCATCTCGATCGAGCCGCCCCGCGCCAGGAACTCCGTCGCGTAGCTGTGGCGGAGCTTGTGCGGCCCGCCCTCGAGGCCCGCCGCATCGCGGGCCCGCTCGAAGGCTCGCTGCGGCCAGCGCGACCAGCGCGATCCTTTCCTCGACGGGAACACGTACGGCGACCGTCGCGGCAGCTTCGCGAGAAGCCGTGCGAGCGCGTCATTGATGGGGACCTCGCGCGGCTTGCCGGACTTCGTGGTCCACTCGGCCGAGGGCCAGATCCGGATCAGGCGCCGCTTCTCGTCGACGTTCTCCCACTTCAGCGCGAGCGCCTCGCCGCAGCGCATGCCGGTGTTGGCGATCGCGAAGACGATGTCGCGGATCGCCGCCGCGTGCTCGTCGATCGCCGCGAACAGGCGCCGCACCTCCGCCGGGCTCCATGAGCACACGCGGAAAGCCGCTCGCTCGGGGACCTGCTTCGGCGCCGCGCCCACCTCGATGCCGCCGGCGAGGGCCCAGCTCCGAAGGCTGCCGTACGCGCGCAGCTCGGTGTTGACGCTCACCGGGCGAAGGGTCGCGAGGCGGGCGCGCGTGTACGCCTCGAGCCCCTCAGCATCGATCTCCTCGAGCGACACGTCGCCCAGCTCGTCGACGAGCCGACGGAGAAGCGACCGACGGTTGCTGGCGGTCCGCGGGCGGAGATGAAGCGCGGCGTGCTTTTCGTAGGCCGTGCAGGCTTCACGAAGTGTCATCGTTTCCCCCGAGGGTCCACGCCCCCGACAGAAACGACCACACCACGTCCCCGCGCATCGCGCAATTTTTCTGCTTACCCGACGGCAGGCCGCCGAGCAGACATCTCAGCGGCGGCGGCTCTCGGCCACCCTCTCCTGCGCCCGGTTCGCCGTCGTCAGGTAGTGGTACAGCACGCGGTTCCCGGCGCGCTCCATCGAGCGCAGGCGAGGCGCGATCTCCATCGCCCAGTGGACGTCCTCGCCGAGCGTCCGCGCCGGGAAAGGCCACGCTCGCGCGAGATCGGATCGGAGCGCGCAGAGGTGGTCGGGGCTCCTCCACAGCACGCCTGCCTCTTCGCGCGCCTCGAAGTTGCCGCTGAGCCGATAGTCGAACTCCCACCTCTTCCGTCCGGCGTCGAGCCGCTCGCCGCGAATCGTCACCACGTCGACCGAGGGACGCCGCTCGATGGCGGCCAGGACGTCCGGGATGTAGGTCGGGGCCACGCGATCGTCGTCGTCGACGTGCGCGACGTAGCGCCCTTGCGCCGCGGCGACGAGCTGGTTCCGTTTCGTCCCGGTTGGCGACTGCCGCGCGTCGACGGCGACGAGGACCTCGACCTCGCCCGCGCGCTCCTGCGCACGGAGCGACGCCAGCAGGCGGTCGAGACTGGCGGCCCGCTCCTCGAGCGAAGGGATGCAGATCGTGAGCAGCGGCATCGCCTCAGATTGCCACGAACGAGAGTGGTCTGGACGTCCAGACTGGCGCGGGCCCTCCGCCTTCGCCGGGTTGCGAGGCAAGGGCGCTCCGTGCATGATCGGCCGCGAAGGAGGTGCTCATGCCGCGGGGAATCGCTCTTTTCTGCCTCGCCGCGCTCGTTTTCGAGCCGGCTGCTTTCGGAAACGCTCAAGGTCCATCCGACGTCGACCCGGACACGGAGATCGCGCGCCGTCACTTCGAGCGCGGAACCGAGCTCTACGGCGTCGGGCGGTACGCGGAGGCGGTGGGGGAGTTCGAGGCGGCGCGCAGGGCGAAGCCGCTGCCCGCCTTCGACTTCAACATCGCGCGGGCCCACGACCGCATGGAGCACGCGCGCGAGGCGATCGACGCGTACGAGCGCTACCTCGCCGCCGTCCCCAACGCGCCCGACGCCGGCGAGGTGCGGGCGCGCATCGCCGTGCTACGGGGACGCCTCGGCACCACGCCGTCGACGATCGCCCTGGAGGCGCCCAGGCCGCTTCCCCCTCGCCGTCGCATGCTGACGTGGGCCCTCGGCGGCACCGGCGCCGCGCTTCTCGTCGGTTCGCTCGCCGCCGGGCTCGTCGCTCACGCGCGCTACGGCGCGCTCTCCGGCGAGTGCGCGGCTGACGGTGCGTGCTTCCTCCAAACCGCGCCCGACGCACAGGGCCTAATCGACGGAGGACATACCGCCGCGCTGACGGCCGACATCCTCCTTGGCGTGGGTCTGGTAGCCATCACGGCAGGGCTGGTGATGTTCTTCGTCGAGCGCCAGCATCCCGTCGAGCTGCGCGCATGGAGGACGATGGTTTCCGGCGCCGCGTTCGCATGGGGCCGACCATGAGACTCACCCTCCTAATCGCCATCGCGTGCTGTGGCTGCGAGGCCATCGACGACTTCAATCGATTCCACGTCGCGGCCGCCGACGACGGCGCGCCGCAGGACGCGGGCCATTTCGATTTGGCGGTGATGACGGTAGACTTTGCGCAGCCCGCCGATCTAATCGCTCTCGACCTAGAGTCGCCCTGCGTGCCATCCCTGGCGAATGTCGGGCAGGGAGACTTCATGATCCGTTTTGGCATCACGACCGAGGCAGACGTCGACAGC
>JAJXSP010000071.1 GCA_021784515.1 Myxococcales bacterium
CTCGACGTCAAGGTCGCGCCGGTGCCGTCGGTCGCGAGGACGGCTTCCAATGGCAGCTCCCGCATGTGAGTCCAATGCAGGTTCGCGGTGAGCGCGTCCACCAATTCCCCAATCGAGCGCGCACGGTGGTCGACGATCAGGGCACGTGCCTGGGGCCCGATCGCCTCCTCCACGACAATGCGTCGGCGATCCGGCGGGAGGAGCGAAAGGAGACTGGAGGGCAGGGTAGACGAGCGAAGGCGGCCGGACATTACCTCTCCTGCGGGCACCAAGGTGACGGGAGATCGCTTCTCGACGGTGGCCGCAGACAGTACGTAGCATCAAACGCGCACGTCGCGCTAGAGGCGATCGTCGCCCGCCGTGGGCCACGGTCCAGGCGCCGCCGAGCGTCGCCGCGATGTGCCGCCGCCGAAGCGTGAGGCGCTATGGTGTTCGGGCCGGTGAGCCGACGGAGCTTTGCGGAGTGATCTGCTGCGGCAACGGGATTCTGTGTCCAGCGCGCGCGAGGGGCGTATACTGCACCGATCTTCAACAAGGAGCCTCGATGGCGACGGGCACGCGACTCTACGTAGGCAATCTCTCATACCAGACGACGGAGGACATACTGCGCGAGGCGTTCGGCCGCGACGGCCGCAACGTCGTCGAGGTCAAGCTCGTGACCGACCGCGACACCGGCCAGCCCCGTGGGTTCGGGTTCGTCGAGATGGCAAGCCCGAAGGACGCGGAGGCCGCGATGCAAGCGTGGAACGGCCAGCAGCTCGACGGGCGCACTCTGACCGTGAACGAGGCGCGCGAGAAGAGCGGTGGCGGTGGCGGCGGCGGCGGTGGTCGCGGCGGTGGCGGTGGTCGCGGCGGTGGTGGTCGCGATCGCGGCGGGCGCTACTGACCGACCTCCTCCGGCCCTTGCGTCGGCCGGCGCCGCAGGCCACCGCGTAGCGGGGCTCGGCGTCGGCTCGACCGCCGGGGTTGGCCCTGCCCGCGCGCTCCCTCCAGCCTTTCCTTCCTAATCAGTTCAGAGTGGCGTCGAACCGGTTGCCGCCGTATCACGGGGCGATCGCGAGCTGCTGGAAGCGCGGGTGGGCCAGGGTGTAGCTCTTGGCCTCGTCCAGTACGTCGCAGGCGCCGGCCACGGTCATCCGCACCAGGGCCGCAACGTCGTGCCCGTCGTCGCACATCGCGAACACTGCGTTGTCGTCGGTGGGATCGGGCACGGCGTGCTGGAAGGAGCTGGGCTGCGGGCAGTGCGCGGCGCAGTCGAGGGGCCCGATCAGCGCCGGTCCGGCGCCCGAATCGTTGGCGCGATAGACCTTCGCCGGGTCGCCGTTGAAGCCGCCGTTCGTGGTCCAGACCCATCCCGGGGTGTGCCAGGCACCCTGCGGAACGCCCGGCGAGTAGATCTGCACGCCGACGCCGCCGGGCAGCATCCCCCAGAGTCCGGGCTTGTTGGGCAGGCGCGGCTTGCCGTCGAAGGGCGCGTCGATGGTGATCGCCTCCTCGTTGGTGTCGCCGAAGCAGCGGTAGAGCATCTGCGACGCCTCGTATGGGCTGGCGGTCATCGCCACGACGTCGAGGCTGATCGAGTGCAGCGGTGACTGGGACGGCGCGAACATCCAGCTGACCACCTTGTTCGCGCGGTCATCGATTACCTCGATGTGATCGGCCCATCCCGAGAGCTCGGTGGCGTAGGGGTCGGAGTAGAGGATCGCGATGCGCGTGGTGCCATTGTCGTCGAGGGCGAAGATGTCCCGCGGCAGGGGCTGGCCCTGCGGCTCGCTCTCCTTGTACGGCGAGCCGCGCGGCCCGCCGGTCGCGGCGTCGACGAGGTAGGTGGCGCCGTCGTCGCCGATGGCGATCACCTCCGCGCCCGGGATAAAGGCGAGCGCGTTGGGCCAGGAGGGCAGCGTGCCGCCGAGGTCGAAGGACGGCGAATCGCAGCGCGTGAGCTTCCCGCCGGCAATGCTGTAGTGCACCACCCGAGCGTGGTAGGAGGAGTCCGCCGAGCCCACCAGCTGCAGCAGCCAGGGCCGCGGGCACTCGCCCGGCTGCGGGCCGCCGCCGTCGCCCATTTTTCCCCCGCCGCCGTCGCCCATTTTTCCCCCGCCGCCGTCGGTCGAGGGGCCGCCACCGCCGCCGTCGCCGCCCGCGCTCGCGAGGTCGCCGCCGCCGCCTCCTCCTCCGTCGGGAGGCAGGCTGTCGAAGTGAAAGCAGCCGGCGAGCACGACCGCCAGCGGCAACGAGGCGAGAAGGACGGTCCGGGAGCGCGACATGCGGCGGCAGTATACACATCGCCCCCGCCTGCTCCATTGGCGCTCCGCCCGTCGCTGCGCGGCCCGGATCGAGCGCACCGACGCGACGTGGAGAGGCCGCCGAGGCGAGGCGCGCGGTCGCGCCGCTCAAGCGCCGAGTCGGCGCAGGCGCTCGACGCGAACGGCGGTGACCTTGTACTCGGGCGTTCCCGTCGTCGGGTCGCGCCCCACGCCGGTGACGCGGTTGACAAGCGCCGCGACGTCGTGGAAGGAGGCGAACAGCTCGCCCGGGTGGACCTCGTCGGTGAGCGTGGCGCGCCCGTCGAAGCTGCCGTGGCGGCTGCGCACCCGGATCCAGTCACCTTCGCCGACCCCGAGCCGCTCCGCGTCGGCGGGGTGGAGCCGCACGTGATGGTCGCCGCGCAGGGTGCGATTGCGCGTGCGCCCGGTCATGGTCTCGGCGTTGAAGTGGTAGAGCTGCCGGCCGGTGATCAGGATCATCGGGAAGTCCGGGGAGGGGCGCTCGTCGCTGGGACGGAAGTCGAGCGCGTGGAAGCGCGCCCGCGGCCCGACGGGGAACGAGGTGGCATGAAGGATCGCCGTGCCCGGGTGATCCTCGGTCGGGCAAGGCACCTGGAGGCCGCCCGCGTCGAGGCGTGAATAGGTGATTCCGGCCGCGGCGGGCCACAGCCGCCGGACCTCGTCCCACACCTCCGCGGCGTCGCGATAGCGGAAGCGATCGCCGTACCCGAGCCGCTCGGCCAAAAGGCAGAGCACCTCCGCGTCGGTCTTGCATTCGCCGCGCGGGCGCAGGGCCCGCCGCACCCGCTGGATGCGCCGCTCGGAGTTCATGAAGGTGCCGTCCTTCTCGAACGAGCTTCCGACGGGCAGCAGCACCGTTCCGGCGGCGCGCGCCGTCTCGGTGAAGAAGAGGTCGAGCACGACGAGCGCGTCGAGGCGGCCGAGCGCGCGGGCGGTGACCTCGGCATTCGGCAGCGTGAGCAGGATGTCGTAGCCGACGACGAGCAGCGCCTTGAGGCGGCCCGCATCCGCGGCGTCGATCATCTCCGGCAGCGTCCAGCCGCGCTCTGCGGGAACGGCGCCGCCCCACTCCCGCTCGTGGCTCGCCCGCGCCGCCTCGAGGTCCTGCCAGCCCGTCAGGCGCGACGGCTCGCAGCCCATGGTCGCGCAGCCCTGCACGTTGTTCTGGCCGCGCAGCGGGTTCACGCCGCCCCCGGGGACGCCGACGTTGCCGGTGAGCAGCGCGAGGTTGCAGAGCGCGATCACGCCGTCGGTGCCCTGCACCTGCTCCGTCACGCCGAGCCCGTGCAGGCACATGGCGGGGCGCGCGTCGCCGTAGCAGCGCGCGGCCCCGCGGATCGCCTCCGCGTCCACCCGACAGATCGCGGCGGCGCGCTCGGGCGTCCACTCGTGGAGCGTCGCGGCGAAGGCGTCGTAGCCGTCGGTGCGCCGATCGATGAAGGCGCGATCGACGCGCCCCTCGGCGACGAGCACCTGGGCCATCGCGAGGAGCAGCGGCAGGTTGGTCCCGGGACGCGGGGCGAGGTGGATGGCGGCGATGCGCGCAAGCTCGGTGCGGCGCGGATCGATCACCACGAGCGGCACCCCCGCGAGCGCGCGCTGCCGGATCCGCGCGCCGACGATCGGGTGGCTCTCGGTGGTGTTGGCGCCGACGACGAGCAGCAGCGCGGCGCGCTCGATGTCGTCGAACGAATTGGTCGCGGCGCCCGTCCCGAAGACCGCGTCGAGGCCGGCGGCGCTCGGCGCATGGCAGACGCGGGCGCAGCAGTCGACGTGGTTCGTCCCGAGGGCGAGCCGCGCGAGCTTCTGCGTCAGATAGGCCTCCTCGTTGGTCGCGCGCGCCGAGCCGAGCACGCCGATCGCACCGGGGCCGTCGCGGGTGCGGACGCGGGCGAGCGAGCGCGCCGCCTCGTCGAGCGCGTCGTCCCACGAGGCCTCGATCCAGCCGTCGCCGCGTCGCACCAGCGGGCGCAGCACGCGGTCGCTCGCGTCGACGAAGCCGGTGCCGTAGCGCCCCTTGGCGCACAGGTGGCCCTTGCTCACCGGCGCGTCCAGCACCGGCCGCACGTCGACGATGCGGTCGTCGCGGACGCCGACGTTCATCTCGCAGCCGGTGCCGCAATAGGGGCAGGTCGTGCGGACCCATCGCTCCGCGGTCGTCCCGTCGAGGAGGGAGACGTCCTCCAGCGCTCCGGTCGGGCAGCTGTCGACGCAGGCGCCGCAGCTCACGCACGAGCTGGCGAGCAGCGTCGTGCCCGAGTCGGGGACGACCTGCGTCGCGTCGCCGCGGCCCCACAGCTTCCAGGAAAACTGCCCCTGCAGCTCCTCGCAGATGCGCACGCAGCGAAAGCAGCGGATGCAGCGGTTCATGTCGACGTGGACGTAGGGGTGCGCGGCGTCGATCGCGTCGGGGCACGGCGTCCCCTTCGCTGCGTCGAGGAGGCCGTAGGAGCGCAGCCAGCGATGGAACTCCTTGTCCGGGAAGCCCAGGACCGCCTCGCGCGGGTAGCGCGCCGCCAAAAGCCCGAGCATCGTCCGCCGGAATTCCTCGAGCGCGGCGGTGTGCGTCTCGACGACCATCCCCTCCAAGACCGCGGTGGCGCACGCGCAGCAGGGGCGGTCGCGGCCGGCGATCTCGACCTCGCACAGGCGGCACGATGAGCTCGGAGCCGTTCGCGCGTCGTGGCAGAGGTGGGGGACGCCGGCGCCCTCGGCGTCGAGGACGTCCAGCAGGCGCGCGCCGTCGCGAGCCGCGACGGCGTGGCCGTTGATCACCAGATGAACGAGGCGGGCGATATGGCGGTTATGGGGATCCCCGTATCGAACGGAAGGGGAGGAATTGCGCGCCGCCGAGCCGGCCCGCGTCGGGGCAGCTTCCGCGGCGGGGCGCCGACCTACGCGATGGTGTACGTCGCCATCGCCCGCTCCCCTTCCCACTTCACGCGGTTCGTCTCCCGCAGCTTGTTCAGCACGCGCGCCGCCTGCTTGGAGTCGATGTTCGCGGCCTTCTGGATCCCGACGCTGGTGAGTCCGGGATTGTCCTTCAGCACGTCGAGCACGACGTTCAGCTCGGCGTCGCTGATCAGGCGCCGCTTCGATCCCTTCTTCGGGCCGCGCTTGGGCTTCGCCACCTGCTTGTTTTTCGTCGCGGCCGTCTTTCCGGTCGTCTGCGCGGGCGCGGCGGGTCGGGGCGCCGGCACGGCGGGTCGGGGCGCCGGAGCGCGGGCGGGCGGAACGATGGCCATGGATTGGAGCAGGTTCTGAACCTCCGCGGCGAGGTCTCCTCGCACCGTCGCGGCGATCTCGGCGGCGGCACGGGCGACGATTTCGTGGATCTTCGATTCGAGGGTGGAGGGATTGTTCGTCGGCATGACGAGAGCAAAGCACACCATGCTGCGGTGCCGCAAGAAATTGCTGCTTCGCGGCGTTCGGACGGCCAGCCGAGCGATCGCCGACGCGCCGAGGAGGCGGGCTTCGACCGCTTCCTGATCAAGCCGCTCGACCTGCGCGACCGGATGCGGCTGCTGGCGGATTGACTCCCCTGCCTACCGAATGGTGGCGGCGACGGCCCGCAGCGTCGCCGCGGCGTCGCGCTCGCAGGGCTCGCCATGGCTCGGCACGAGTCGAACCAGCCCCGGCAGCGCGGCGAGCTTCTCCATCGACGCGCGCAGCGCGGCGCGATCGACGACGGCGCGCCTGAGCCACATCGGGCCGCAGCGCGGTCCGCCGGTAAAGCCCATCATCCCCCACAGCCACCCCCAAAAGCCGGGCAGGCTCCCCAGGATGTTGAAGAAGGCGTCGCAGAACACGATGCTCGTCCGGTCGCCGCTCTTCACGACGAGCGCGGTCTCGTCGAACTTCGTGCCGTCGAGCTTCTCGAAGCGCACGCCGGCGTCGGCGGGCACCATCTCGTAGCTCCCATCGACCGCGACGACCTCGCGCACCTTCTCGACGGCGCGGGGCGGCGCGAGCACCTTGACGCCGAGGCGCGTGCGCATCGCGTGGGCGTCGATGCAGTGAAACGGGCTCGGCGCGAACAGGAAGGCCGGCTCGCCGAGCGCCGCCAGCTCCTTCATGCCCGCGTCGGGCAGCGGGATGGCGTTGAACAGGAGCAACCTGCCGTCGCCGAGCTTCACGATCGACATCTTGCGCGGGAACGCGCCGCCCGGAATTCCGGGGACGACGTCGTCGACGGTCCAGAGGTTGTCTTCCAGCTCCTTGATCGGTCCCGGTCGGTGGACGGTAAAGGGGCGCGGTGTCTTCGCCATGGCGCGGGATGATACGACTCCTGCGGAGTGTCGAACGCGATTAGGGCTTCAGGACACAGGCGAAGTCCGCGTCGGGCGGTTTGGCCGGATTCCAATCATGGCGGTGGATCGGCATGACGATCGTGGAGGGGGCGACGCCCCGCCGCTCCACGCGCTGGGGGATCGCGAAACGCTCCGCGTGCTCCTCGCCGACGACGACCACCAGCCGCCGCGGCGCTCCGGGGGCGCCGAGCGCCGCCGCGATCGACGATGCCATCGTCTCGTCCCAGAGCAGCTGCGCCTCGTAGTAGCGCTCCCTCCGGGCACGCGCGTCTCCCTCGCTCTCGCTCTTCCGCCCGCCGGGGTGGGCGCGGAATGCCTCCTCGAACTGCGCGCGGTGCGCCGCGGGGCCGGGCACGATCTCGGGCAGCCCGCGCCGCTGCGCCTCGTCGAGGCCGGCGATCCCGCTCTTCGCGACGGCGTGCGCCAGCGACGGGGGCGCGTTGAGCGCGAAGGCGGGCAGGTGGTGCTCGCGGCAGAAGGCGAGCAGCGGGCGATAGAAGCGCCACGGGAATCCCCAGGTGTGCGCCCAATCGACCCGCGCGAGGAAGGTGGCCTCGTCGATGCGCCCGGCCACGAAATCGTCGAGCGTCCCCTGCGCCGTCGTCGGGAGCATCTCCAGGCCGAGGCCCACCGACGGATCGAGCGAATAGACCCGCGCCAGCAGCTCGGCTTCGACCGCATGGTCGTCGGGGTCGTCGTGCGCTTCCCCCACGTAGATCACGCGCGCCTCGCGCATGGCGTCGTCGAGCGCGCCCTCGGGGGCGAGGCTCGCTCCCGCCGGCCCGATCCGGTAGAGCTCGTGCGCGACCCGCGGCGGCGGCCGGGCGACGATGTCGGCGCGCTCGACGTGATGGCAGCCCACCGCCAGCAGGACCACGGCGACGACGCCGGGGCGGAGCGCGCCCCCCGCGCGACGGCGCGCCGGATCGCACGATGCATCCGCAGCGTGGGAGATGCCGCTCGTGTCCATCGTGCGTGCTCGCAGTCGTGGGGCCGCCGATCGTGGGCCCGATCGATCACATCGTGCCGCGGGCGCGGGTGCGCAAGGGCGCGCTCGATCGGAAGCGCCACGAGCTGTTCGACATGAAGCTGCAGGCGCGGCGTCATCCCCGGGCGACCGCGATCGTCGCGGGCGCGTGCTTCGCCGGGCTCGCCCTCGGCGGGTGGGCGATCGTGCACGAGATCGCCCACGGCCGCGGTCGGCGCTGGCGCGAGCGGGGGCGGGCGCTGGTGCGCGTGTGGCGGCGACCCGAGCGCCTGGCGAGCCGACGGCAGGGGGCGATGTGGGAAGACCTCGGCCGGCGGATCCTCGTCGGCGCCCTCGCCTACGTGGCGACCGAGCTGGCCAGGCGCTCGCTGCGCCCGCTGCTCGCGCGGTGACGCGTAGCACGCCTTGAGGCGGGGCGCCGATCCCGGCACCATGGCGCCCCATGACCTCCCCGCCCTCGACGAGCGCGACCGCGCGACGGCTGTTCGAGCCGTGCCGCATCGGTCCCGCGACCCTCCGCAACCGCACCATCCGCGCCGCCGCCTTCGAGGGCATGTGCCCCGGCCACGCGCCCTCGGCCGCCCTCGCCGACTACCACCGCAGCGTGGCCGCGGGCGGCGTCGGCATGACCACCGTCGCGTACGCCGCCGTCGAGCGGAGCGGGCTCAGCTTCCCGCACCAGCTGTGGCTGCGCCGCGAGGTGGTGTCCGGGCTGCGCGCGCTCACCGACGCGGTGCACGCCGAGGGGGCGCGCGCGTCGATCCAGATCGGCCACACCGGCAACATGGCGAGCCCGCGGTGGGGCGGCGGGCGCCCGACCGCACCGTCGGCGCGCCTCAACCTGTACGGCCCCACCTGGCCGCGGGCGATGGACGCGCGCGACATCGCCCGCGTCACCGCCGGCTTCGCCGACGCCGTGCGCCTCGCCCGTGACGCCGGCTTCGACGCGGTGGAGGTGCACGCCGGCCACGGCTACCTCATCAGCCAGTTCCTCTCGCCGTGGACCAACCGCCGTCGCGACGGATACGGCGGCTCGCTGGAGGGCCGCATGCGCTTCTTGCGCGAGGTGATGGCGGCGGTGCGCGCGGCGGCGGCGAGCGACGTCGCCGTGCTGGTGAAGATGAACCTGCGCGACGGCTTCGAGGGGGGCCTCGTGCTCGACGACGCCGTGCAGGTGGCGCGCGCGCTCGAGGAGGCGGGCGCCGACGCGCTCGTGCTCTCGGGCGGCTTCGTGAGCCGCGCGCCGATGGTGGTGATGCACGGCGGGATGCCGACGCGGGTGATGGGGCGCCTGATGGGCAACCCGCTGCTGCGCCTCGCCCTGACCCTCTTTGGCAAGCGCCTGATCCCCGACGTGCCGTACCGCGACGACTACTTCCTCGACGACGCGCTCGCCGTCCGCGCGGCGGTGCGGCTGCCGCTCGTCTACGTCGGCGGCGCCGCCTCGCGCGAGGCGATCGACCGCGTCCTCGCCGCCGGCTTCGACGCGGTGGCGATGGCGCGCGCCCTGATCCGCGAGCCCGACTTCGTGGCCCGCCTCGCCCGCGACGAGGCGGCGCGCTCGCCGTGCGATCACTGCAACTACTGCGCGGCGCGCATCTACACCACGACGATGGAGTGCCACCAGCGCCAGCCGCCGCCGCCCGAGCTGCGACGAGCCCTGGACGCGGACGGCGTGCGATGAGCCTGCGCCGCGCCGACGACGAGCTGGCCGTGGCGCTCGTCACCGGCGCCTGTTCGGGGATCGGCCGCGCGATCGCCGATCGCCTCGGCGCGCTCGGCTACACGCTGGTGCTGGCCAGCAATCGCGCCGCGCCGATCGAGGAGGCGGCGCGCGCGATCGCCGATCGCCACGGCGTCGCCACTCACCCGATCGCGATCGACCTGGCGCGCCCCGAGGCCGCCGCCGAGCTGCACGCCGCCGTCGCGGAGCGCGGCCTCGCCGTCGACATCCTGGTCAACAACGCCGGCTTCTTCTTCTTCGGCGAGGCGGTCGACGCCGACCTCGCGAGCGCCGGCCGGATGCTGCAGCTCCACGTCGTGACGCCCTCTCTCCTGTGCGCGCGCTTCGGGCGCGACATGCGCGCGCGCCGGCGCGGTCACGTCCTCATCGTCTCCAGCATCTCGGCGTGGCGCGACTTCCCCGGCATTGGCTTTTATGGCAGCAGCAAGAAGTACCTGCGCGGCTTCGCCCGCTCGCTGCGCTCGGAGCTTTGCGTGTACGGCGTCAACGTGACCTGCCTCGCCCCGGGAGCGACCGCCACCGCGCTCTACGATCCCGACGTCGTGCCGGTGGAGTTGGCGCGGCGGCTCGGCGTGATGATGGATCCGGAGCGGGTCGCCGAGGCGGGGCTGCGGGCGATGTTCGCCGGCGAGGCCGAGTGCGTCCCCGGCGCGCTCACCAGGGCGATGACGCTGGCCGCCGTGCTGACGCCGCAGCCGGTGATCGACCTCTTGCGCCGGCGCGCGCCATGGCTGCGCTCCGACGGACGGTGAGTGGGCGAGAGCGCGGAGCGTCAGTGTGCGAGCATCTGCCGCAGCCAAGCCTCCTCGGTCGGGGAGAGATCGAACCGCAGGCCCGCCTCGTCGAGGATCGTCGAGATGTTCTCCCGCGGACGGGCCACGCGCTCCTCGGAGATCCAGCGGACCGCGCGCTTCACGATCTCGTTCCTCGGGACGATGGTGGTCATCGGCATCCTCAATTCGGATCAACCATCTTCTATTCGGAACAATCCTCGGATCCGCAAGGGGCGCACCACCGTGGGAGCGACGCCCACGACGCCCGCGCCCCCGCGCGCCCCGAGACGCCCGAAAGACGAGGGACGCGTCCTTTGTTTGTTCGCCACGCCCGCCCCGAGTACCAATTTGCCCGGTCGCCCGGCGAAGAAACGAAGGACCGTCCCCCCAGCGTGTGGAAGACGACCGCGACGACCACGCCCCCGCGACGCATCCCCTCTCCCTCTGGGAGAGGGCCAGGGTGAGGGAGCGTGCCTACCCTCACGCGCTTCGCTTCGCGAAGCGACCTCTCCCAAGGGGAGAGGGGATGGTTCGCTTCGCTCACCGACGGAGTACCTGCTCCGGCTGCGAACCAGACCCAACGAAGGACTGTCCCCCTCCGCCCCCGCGCCTGCGTTGATCCTGGCCACTCCGTGCATACGATCCGCTTCTTTTTTCGGTTGCGGGCGGTGTGAGATGGCCAGCAAGAGCAAGAGCAAGACGGGCGGGCTTCGGTCCCTGCCCAAGGTTCCCACCGGCATCGGTGGGCTCGACGAGATCACGGGCGGCGGCCTCCCCCGCGGGCGCACCACGCTCGTCTGTGGCGGCGCCGGCTGCGGCAAGACGCTGCTCGGGACGGAGTTCCTCGTGCGCGGCGCGCGCGACCTCGGCGAGCCCGGGGTCGCCCTGCTGTTCGAGGAGACCGAGGACGAGCTGAAGGCGAACGTCGCCTCGCTCGGCTTCGACCTCGATCGCCTGGTCGCCGAGGAGCGGCTCTTCCTCGACCACGTCCACGTCGAGCGCTGGGAGATCGAGGAGACCGGCGAGTACAACCTCGAGGGGCTCTTCGTCCGCCTCGAGCACGCCGTGAACACCATCGGCGCCAAGCGGGTCCTGCTCGGATGTGCTGGGTCGGCTTCGCCGAGCACGACGAGCGGAAGACGGTGCGGCCGGTCGCGCAGGCGGGGGCCGAGGACGGGTACCTCGACGCCGTGCTGGTCACCTGGGGGGACGACGCGCACGGGCAGGGGCCGACCGGCCGGGCCATCGCGACCCGGCAGCCGGTCATCGCGCGCGACCTCGCGGCGGTCCCCGTATTCGCCCCGTGGCCTGGAGAGGCGCTGCGGCGCGGCTACGCCTCGGCGCTCGCGCTGCCGCTCGTCAGCGACGGCAAGGTGATGGGGGCCCTCACCATCTACGCGGCCGAGGCGGAGGCGTTTGCCGAGGGCGAGATGGAGCTGTTGCGCGAGCTGTCGGACGACCTGGCCTTCGGCCTGCGCGGCCTCCGGCTCTCCGAGGCCGACCAGCGCAAGGACGAGTTCCTCGCCGTGCTCTCGCACGAGCTGCGCAACCCGCTCGCGCCGGTCCGCAACAGCCTCTACGTCCTCGCGCACGCCTCTCCGGGCAGCGAGCAGGCCCGGCGGGCGTTGTCGGTGATGGATCGCCAGGTCGGCCACATGACGCACCTCGTGGACGACCTGCTCGACGTCACACGGATCTCGCGCGGCAAGATCCAGCTGCAGCGCGAGCCGCTCGACCTCGGGGGCGTCGTCCGCAGCACCGTCGACGACTACCGATCGGACTTCGCCGCGAGCGGGGTCGCGCTGGCGCTCGATCTGCCGGGCGAGCCGCTGTGGGTGAAGGGCGACCGGACGCGACTCGCGCAGGTGGTGGGCAACCTGCTCATGAACGCGGCCAAGTTCACCCCCCGCGGCGGGAGCGCCACCGTCACCGTCGCGCGCGCCGCCGGCTCGAACGCGGTCGTCCGGGTGCGCGACGACGGAGCCGGCATCCCGACCGAGATGCTGCCGCGGATCTTCGAACCGTTCACGCAGGCCGACCGGACGCTGGACCGCAGCCGGGGCGGGCTCGGGCTCGGGCTCGCGCTGGTCCGTGGGCTGGTCGAGCTGCACGGCGGCAGGGTCGGCGTCTTCAGCGAAGGCGTCGGCCGGGGCGCCGAGTTCCTCATCGAGCTGCCGCTCGATCGCTCCATCTCGCCGCACGCCGCGACCGCCTCCGGGCCGGCCCGCGCGCCCGGGCGCCGGCGCGTCCTGGTCATCGAGGACAACGCCGACGCCGCGGCCAGCCTGCGCGACGTGCTCGAGATGGGCGAGCACGCCGTCGAGGTGGCCGAGACCGGCCCGGGAGGGATCGCCAAGGCCGCGGCGTTCCGCCCGGACGTCGTGCTGTGCGACATCGGGCTGCCGGGGATGGACGGCTACGAGGTGGCGCGCTCTCTCCGGGCGATTCCGGAGATGCGCTCGACGATCCTGATCGCGCTCACCGGCTACGCGCTCGCGGAGGATCTCGCCAAGGCGAAGGAGGCGGGGTTCGACCGGCACATCGCGAAGCCCGCCGATCCCGAGCAGCTCGAGCACGTGCTGGCCGACACGCCCGCCGTGCACTGAACGGGAAGGGGCGCGGGAACGACAGGTGGACCGGGAACGGCCAGCCCCGAGGGCCGGAGCTGGAAAAGCAAAGAAGCCCCCAGGCGCGGGCGCCGCCGTGCGATGGCGGCGCCCGCGGTGGGGGATTGCGATCCGTCCGAGGCGAAGACTACGCTCCGCCCGTGGCCCGATCCGCTACTTCACGCACTGCCATTGGATCGTGTAGCAGAAGATGCCACCGTACTGGTCGCTGCCGCAGTCCGGAGAGGCGACCGACCGGTTGATCACCTCGGTCCCGTGGCTCGAGCACGACGTCGGGCCCTGGCAATAGCCGCACACGTTGCCGCAGGTGCCGTCCCACGCCGAGGCGCCGCTGTAGCCGAGCTGCTGGCAGATCTGGACGATGTGGTAATAACCGCCGTTGTTGGCGGAGAGCCAGGCGGAGTTGGCGTCGGCCGAACACACTACGTAGGCCGAACCAGTCTCCGGATCGGTCCCGCCCTGGCACTGGTTCGGGAAGGAGACGCACGCACCGTTGGTGCATTTCTCGCCGTTCGGGCAGACGTTGCCGCAGGCGCCGCAGTTGTTCCCATCGGCGGCCGTGTTCACCTCGCAGCCGTCGGCGGGGCTCTTGTTGCAGTCGCTGAAGCCGACCTTGCACGCGCCCATCGCGCAGGTCGACGCCGCGCACAGGGCGGTGGCGTTGGCGTAGTGGCAGACCGTCCCGCACCCGCCGCAGTTGATCGGGTTGTTGGTGATGTCGGCGCAGTAGCTCCCACAATTGGTAAGACCCTGGCTGCACACCTGCACGCATTGGCCGGCCTCGCAGAGCCTGCCCTGCCCGCAGTTGTTGTTGCAGCTGCCACAGTTGACGGGATCTTCCTGGGTATTCGTGCAGGAGTTGTTGCAGACGGTCAGCCCGGGGCCGCACGACACCTGGCAGACGCCCGCCGAGCACGCGTCGCCCATCGGGCAGACATTGCCGCAGGCGCCGCAATTGGCGTTGTCGCTGGCGAGGGAGGTGCAGAGCTGTCCGCACAGGACCTCGCCCGGAGGGCAGATGATCGCGCACGCGCCGTTCTGACAGACCTCGCCCGCCGTGCACAGGTGGCCGCAGGCACCGCAGTTGGCCCAATCGGTCAACTCGTTCGAGCAGACGCCCGCGCAGTTGGTGAGACCCTGCTGGCAGGAGAGCGCGCACTGGCCTCCCGAACAGACGAAGCCGGCGCCGCAGACCGTGCCGCAGCCGCCGCAGTTGGCGTTGTCGCTCTGCGGGTTTACGCACGAGTTGCCGCACTGAACCTCATTCGGCTGGCAGGCAATGACGCAAAACCCGTTCGAGCAGACCTGACCCTGGGCACACACGATCGCGCAGCCGCCGCAGTTCGAGGCGTCGGACTTCGTGTTGGCGCAGGTGCCGTTGCAATTGGTCAGGCTGACCTGGCAGGAGAGCGTGCAGGCGCCCTGGGTGCAGCGGAAGCCGGCCTGGCAGACGGTGCCGCACTGGCCGCAGTTGGCGTCGTCGGACTGGAGGTTCGAGCAGACTCCCATGCAGTTATCGAGACCGTTCTGGCAGGAGAGCGCGCACTGGCCATTCGAGCAGACGCTGCCTCCCGGGCACGCCGTCCCGCACGCGCCGCAATTGCCGTCGTCGGAGGCGAGGTTCACGCAGGTCCCGGCGCAATTGGTCAGCCCATTCTGGCAGGAGAGGGCGCAGGCGCCGTTCGAACAGACGTTGCCGGCGGCGCAGACGTTGTTGCAGCCGCCGCAGTTGGAATTATCGGTCAGCAGGTTCGCGCAGGAGTTGCCGCACCGGGTTTCGTTCGGCTGGCAGGCGATCGTGCAGGCGCCATTCGAGCAGACCTGGCCCTGCGCGCAGGTGGTTCCGCAGGCGCCGCAGTTCATGGCATCGGAGAGGACGTTCACGCAGGTGCCGTTGCAATTGCTGAGGCTCGCCTGGCAGGAGAGCGTGCAGACCCCCTGGGTGCACTGGCGGCCGCCCGCACAGGTCGTGCCGCAGGCGCCGCAGTTGGCCAGATCCGATTGCAGGTTCGAGCACACGCCATTGCAGTTGGCGAGGCCCACCTGGCAGGACAGCGCGCACTGGCCGTTCGAGCACATCGAGCCGGGAGCGCACGTCGTGCCGCAGGCGCCGCAGTTGCCGCTATCGGAGGCGAGGTTGACGCAGGTGGAGCTGCAGTTGGTGAGGCCCTGCTGGCAAGAGAGGACGCAGACGCCGTTCGAGCAGATGTTGCCGGGGGCGCACTGGGTCCCGCAGCCGCCGCAATTGGCGTTATCGGTGAGCGTGTTCGCGCACGAGTTGCCACAGGGGGTCTCGTTCGGCTGGCAGGAGATGGTGCACCTGCCGTTCGAGCAGACCTGGCCCTGCGCGCAGGCGGTCGCGCAGGCGCCGCAGTTGGCGTTGTCGGACTTCAGGTTGACGCAGGTGTTGTTGCAGTTGGTCAGGCTGTTCTGACAGGTGAGGAGGCACGCGCCGTTGGTACACGCGGTGCCCGGCCCGCACAGCGTGCCGCAGGCGCCGCAGTTGGCGTTGTCACTTGCCAGATTGGCGCAGGAGCCGCTGCAGTTGGTGAGGCCGGACTGGCAGGAGAGCGCGCAGGCGCCGTTCGAACAGACGTAGCCGTCCGCGCACGCATGGCCGCACTGACCGCAGTTGGCGCGATCGGAGGCCGGGTTCGAGCAGGTGTTGTTGCAGTTGGTCAGGCTGCTCTGGCAGGAGAGGACGCACACACTCGCGCTGCACACGTAGCCCGGCTGGCAGGCGTTGCCACAGGCGCCGCAGTTGTGGTCATCCTGACTGAGGTCGACGCAGGTGCCACAGCCGTCTTCGTGATCGTGGGCCTTCTGATTACACGGAGTGCTGCAGAAGTTGAGGCCGAGGTGCGCGCAGCGTTGATTCTGGTCGTCTCCCTGGGCGTGGGTCCCGCTGGGGGCCGCCGGGGGAGTGGTCCCGGAGCAGCCGGCAAGAAGGTACAGCGTGGCGAACAGTACGGCGCGTGGCGTGTGTGAACTCACGGTTTGCCTCCGATGGTGGGGGATCGCCTGGAACCCAGGCGGGGTAACAGTTGACGCATGTCAAGTCGCATGGATGTAAGCGAGGATACGAAATCAAGAAAATAGTTGACGGGCGTCAACTGCGGAATTGACGATGCGCAACTTCTTTCGCGACTGCGCCGGCGCTGGGACTACACTGCGCTGCGATGCTCGGCGGACCTGCAATGGGACATCGGCCTCTGCTCGGCGTGACCGGATTGGTCGGGCTCCTCGGGTGCGGATGCGACCCGCCGGTCGCCCACTGCGGCCCCGACACGCAGCCGCCCGCCGGCGCCCCGTTCGTCAGCGCTCCCCACCCCGCGTTTCCGTCGGTGTCGAATCACGGAGGGAGGCTCCTCGCGCGGCCAGAAGTGGTGACTGTGACATTCGCCGGCTACGCGCACGCCGCCGAGGTCGGGCAGTTCGGCGACGCGGTGACCGCGTCTCAATGGCTGGCCGCCGTCGCCGCGGAGTACGGCGTCGTTGCGTCGACCCAGCTCGCTCGGGCGACCCTGCCGGGCCCGGCGCCGGCGCAGTTGACCGACCCCGAGCTGACGGCGCTCCTGGAGGCGCAGTTCGGCGCCGCGCTACCGTCGCCGGAGTCTCACCCGGACCTGCTCCTCCTCGTGTATCTCGGGCCCGAGGTCACCGTGACGAGCCCCGATGGAGGCGTGCTGTGCAGCGCTTACGACGGCTATCACGCGAGCGCGGCGCACGGGGGACGGTTTGCCTACGCGGTCGTTCCAGACTGCCAGCATGGCTTGGGCTACACGCTCTCGACCGCAGCGCACGCGCTAAT
>JAJXSP010000516.1 GCA_021784515.1 Myxococcales bacterium
TCGGCGCGGCGGCGGGGCCGTGGCGGCCGATGGCGCCGGCGGTGGCGGTCGTGGTGGCCGCGGGCGCCGCCTGCTACGCGCTCGACGCGCTCCGACTCTCCGACGGAGCGACGGTGTCGATGCGCGTGCCGCAGGCGCTGGTCGCCGCGACGCTGGCGTGGCTCGTCGGTGGGCTGGGCGCACGGCTCGTCGCGGGGCTCGCCGGCGCCCCGGGTCCGCACGCCGACGCGGCCTTCGTGGCGACGGCGCGCACCGCGGTGCTGGCCGTCGAGGCGGTCGGCCTGGCGCTCGCGCAGCGCCGCTCGCGCGTGCACGAGCTGGCGTGGGTGGTAACGCCCGTCCTCGTCGGCGGGGCGGTGAAGCTGCTGCTCGAGGACTTCCCGAGCGGCCGCGCCGCGTCGCTGTTCCCGTCGCTGGCGCTGTTCGGAGCCGCGCTCGTCGCCGTGCCGCGCCTCCTGCGGAAGCACGCCTGACGAGGCGTCATCGGATCGCGACGACGCGGCCGAGCGCCTCGACGTAGAGCGGATCGCGGCCCCGCCCCGAGAGCGCCGCCACCAGCAGCTCCGCCTCGGTCGGCGCGACGAACGGCACGCGCCAGGCCAGCGCCGGCGTGTTGTGGATCACCGCCGGCCCGCTCCGCGCGAGGCCGTAGTCGCCGCCGGCGGTGCGCAGCGTCACCGACGAGAACGGCGCCTCCGCGCCGGGGGCGAGCTCGAGCCGCGCGCCGACCTCGCCATGCGGGCCGCGGAAGGCGAAGTGCCCCGCCCCGGAACGCCATCCGTCGGCAAGGCCGAGTCGCGCACCGAGCCACCCCAGCAGGAGCAGCGCCGCTCCCTCCGCTTCGGGCGGGCCGGCGATCGCGATCTCCTCGACGGTGAAGAGGTCGCCCGGAGGCGACGGCGGGTCGAACAGCCCGGCGAGCAGGGAGCGCCACGGCGCGGCGCGCAGCCACGCGAGCGCGATCGGATCGGCGCACCCCGGCAGGCAGAACTCGTCGAGGAGCGCGGCGACGGAGCGCAGGTCGCGCTCGCTGTCGCCCTCGGTGATGACCCGATCGGCCGAGCGCAGCAGCTCCACGTCGAGGGGGCTCGCGCCGTCGGGCGAGGCGCCCGACCACAGCGCCGCCGTCGGCACGTCGGGGACGAGCAGCGCGCGCACCGCCGCCGCGAGGTCGTCCACCGCGGCCCCGTCTCCCTCGAGCGTCACCTCCTCGCTGCCGATCTGGTGCGCGCCGCCGTCGACCGAGCGCCAGTATGCCTCGATCCACGCGCGCGGCGTCGCGGTGGGCGCGGCGCGATCGGTCTTCAGCACCAGCACGCGCGCCGGCACCGTCGGCGAGACGTCGTCCACGAGGCGCTTGGCGCGCTCGAAGCCGGCGGCGGTGGTGTGCACGATCAGGTTCCACAGGCAGGCGCGCGTGACCGCGGTGCGCCCGCCGGGCGTCGCGGCGAGGCGCCACAGCGCAGCCAGCTCGTCGCCGATCGCCGCGACCGGGACCGGGATCGCCCTCCCGGCCGCGAACGCCTCCAGGTCGCCGCCGTCGGCGCTCACGGCCGCCGCCAGGTGCGTCGGTCGCGGGCGAGCAACGCGTCGGCGGCGTCGGGGCCCCACGTCCCGAATGGGTAGCGATCGACGGGCCGCGCCCCAGGCGCGCGCCAGCCCTCGAAGATCCGATCGATGAAGCGCCAGGAGGCCTCGCTCTCGTCGCTGCGGGTGAAGAGCGTCGAGTCGCCGAGCGTGCAGTCGAGGATCAGGCGCTCGTATGCCTCGGGCGGCGCGGCGCCGAACGACGAGCCGTAGCGGAACTCCATCGCCACCGGCAGCACGTCCATCGACGGGCCCGGCACCTTCGCGGCGAAGCGCAGCGCGATCCCCTCGTCGGGCTGGATGCGGATCGAGAGGACGTTCGGCGGCACCGGCGCGCGGTCGCCGATGCGGGCGCGCTCGCCGTCGATCTCGCCGCCGAAGAACACGGGCGGCGGCTCCTTGAACTGGATGGCGATCTCGGTGACGCGCTTGGGCAGCGCCTTGCCCGCGCGGAGGTAGAACGGCACGCCCGACCAGCGCCAGTTGTCGATGTGCAGCTTCATCGCGACGTAGGTCTCGGTCTCCGAGTCGGGCGCCACGCCCTTCTCGTCGCGGTAGCCGGGCCGACGCTCGCCCATCGCCGCGCCGCGGCCGTACTGGCCGCGGACCACGTTGCGCGCGATCTCCTCGGGCGAGTAGCGGCGCAGCGCCCGCAGCACCTTCGTCTTCTCGTCGCGGATGGCGTTCGCCTCGAAGGCGTTCGGCGGCTCCATCGCCGCCAGCGTGAGGATCTGGAACATGTGGTTCTGCACCATGTCCCGCGTGATCCCGGCCTCCTCGAAGTAGCCGCCCCGCCCCTCGACGCCGATCGCCTCGGCGACGGTGAGCTGGACGTGGTCGATGTACTTCGCGTTCCACAGCGGCTCGAACAGCGCGTTGGCGAAGCGCAGCACGAAGATGTTCTGGACCGTCTCCTTGCCGAGGTAATGATCGATCCGGAAGGTCTGATCCTCGCGCAGCACCGAGGCGATGACGCAGTTGAGGGCGTGGGCGCTCTCGAGGTCGCGGCCGAAGGGCTTCTCGATGATCACGCGCGTGAAGGGCCGCTCGCCGTCGGAGATCATCCCCTCGCTCCCGAGCCGCCGCACGATCGCCGGGTAGGCCGACGGCGGCGTCGAGAGGTAGAAGACTCGGTTGCCCTGCGTGCCGCGGCGGCGGTCGATCTCGGCGAGGTGCTCCTTCAGGCGCCGCCACGCGGCCGGGTCGTCGTAGTCGCCCGCGACGTAGGAGAGGCCCTCGGCAAAGCTCGCCCAGACCCCTTCGTCGACGGGCCGGAGGCGCGCAAAGCGGTCCGCCGCGGCGCGCATCTCCTCGACGAAGCGTGGCATCTCGCGGCGCGCGAAGCCGACCGCCGAAAAGGCGTGCGGCAGCATGCGCTCGCGATAGAGCGAGTAGAGCGAGGGGACGAGCTTCCGTCGGGCGAGGTCGCCCGAGGCGCCGAAGATGACCAGCGCGCACGGCTCGGGGACGCGCTCGGCGATCAGGCCCGCGCGCAGCGGGTTGCTGGACTCCGTCGCCATGAGCGGAGTCTAGGCCGGACGCGATGGAGCGGGGACGGCGCGGCGGACTACCGCGCCTCGGCGCTGGCGAGCGAGCGGGCGACGACGTCCCACTCGGCGAAGCCGGTCTGGCGGGCGCGCGCGAAAGCGGCGGCGACGGCCGGGCCTGCCTCGGGGTGCTCGTGGAGGTACAGCGTCACCTCCGGCGGGCACTGCCCGGCGACGGCCGCCAGGTAGTACGGATCCACGCCGAGCGCGCGCGCGAGTCCGTTGAGCACCGTTGGCGACGGCGTACGCCGATCGCGCTCGATGTCGTGGAGGTACTGAGCCGAGACGCCCCTGCCATCCTCCTTGTGAACCAGCCGACCGAGGTCCTTCAGGCTGAGACCGAGGTTGGCGCGACGCTCCGCAATGACACGACCCAGGGACTGTTCGATGATCATGGGCAGCCTCTCTGCTGTTGGCGGAGAGCGTTCTCGGCGCGGTAGACCGCGTTTCAAGCCCCCTCTCGCGAAAAAATCGCAAGCTCCTGCATTCGCCGGACGATCGCCTTGAGCGGCGCGCCCCTGTGAAGCAGCACGTGGCCGCCCGGCAGGGTGATCCGGCGAGCGCCGAAGTGGCCGGCGAGCCACTCGGCGTGCTCGCGCGGGGCG
>JAJXSP010000517.1 GCA_021784515.1 Myxococcales bacterium
ATGAAGACCGGGCTGTGCATCGATGCGCGGTTCCGCGACCACGTCGCGCCCGCGGGCCACCCCGAGCGCGCCGCGCGGCTCGACACGATCGAGGCGGCGCTGCGCGCGGCGGGCGTCGTCGAGCGCGGCGTGCGCGCGGCCGCGCGGCCGGCGACGCGCGCCGAGCTGGAGCGGGCGCACGACCCGCGCTACCTCGATGCCCTCGACGCGCAGCTCGCGGGCGGCGCGGGTTGGCTCGATCCCGACACCTACTTCTCGCCCGGCACGCGCGAGGCGATGCTGCTCGCCGCCGGCGCCGCGATCGATCTGGCCACCGCCGTGGCCGACGGCGCGCTCGACGACGGGATCGCCTTCGTGCGCCCACCGGGCCACCACGCCACCTCGGACCAGGCGATGGGCTTCTGCCTGATCAACAACGTCGCGGTGGCGGCCGCGGCGCTGCGGGCGCGGGGCAAGCGGGTGGCGATCGTCGACTACGACGTGCATCACGGCAACGGCACCGAGGAGATCTTCTGGGAGGCGCCCGAGGTGCTCTACGTCTCGGTCCACCAGTTCCCCTACTATCCCGGCACCGGGCGGGTCTGCGACGTCGGCGGCGCGCTCGCCCGAGGCTGCACGCTGAACGTGCCGCTGCCGGCGCAGTCGGGCGACGGCGCCTACCTCGCCGCGTTCCGCGAGGTGGTCGCGCCGGCGGTGGTGCGCTTCGCCCCTGACGTGACGCTCGTCTCGGCGGGCTTCGACGCCCACGAGTCCGATCCTCTCGCCTCGATGCGCGTCTCCGACGCCGGCTTCGCCCACATCACGCGGATCCTCCTCGACGCCGCGGGCGGCCGCCTGGCGGCGATCCTCGAGGGCGGCTACGACGGCGACGCGCTCGGTCGCTGCGCGCTGGCCGCCACGCGCGCGCTGCTGCGCGACGAGCTCCCCGCCCTCGCCCCCGCGCCGCCGACGCGCGAGGAGCGCGAGGCCATCGCCGCCGCGGCGCGCCTGCACGCCGAGGCGATCGCCGCATGGGCCGATCGCGCCCTTCGAGAGACGGGGGATTTCAAGCGGGCGGCCGTCCAGGGTGAGAGACAAAAGTGAGCGATCCCCGCGCCACCATCGAACGGGCGCCCGGTCCCGGCGAGCGCTTCGGCGAGTACCAGCTGATCCGGCACCTGACCACCGGCGGCATGGCCGACCTCTTCCTCGCGCGCGGGCCGGACAGCGACCGCGACATCGTGCTCAAGCGGATCCAGCAGCGCTTCGTCGCCCACAACAGCATCGTGCGGCTGTTCGTCGACGAGGGGCGCATCGCGCAGACGCTCGAGCACCCGAACATCGTCCGCACCACCGACGTCGGCGACGTCGCGGGCACCTTCTACATCGCGATGGAGTACATCCCCGGCCACGACCTGATCGCCGTCGCGCGACGGGGCATGGAGACGGGGCGCTTCATCCCGCGGCCGATCGCCGCCGGCATCGTCGCGCAGGTGGCGTCGGGCCTCGCCTACGCGCACTCCAACCGCGGCCCCGACGGCAAGCCGCTCTCGATCGTCCACTGCGACATCTCGCCCGGCAACATCGTCGTCTCGACGCGCGGCACGGCGAAGATCGTCGACTTCGGGATCGCGCGGGCGGCGATCCAGCTCCGCAGCGAGGACGGCGTCGCCGGCAAGTTCAACTACATGGCGCCCGAGCAGATCCGAGGCGAGAAGGTGGACGCGCGCGCGGACCTGTTCTCGCTCGGCGTGATCCTCTACGAGCTGACCCTCGGAAAGCGGCTGTTCAAGGGCAAGCCGGCCGAGGTGCGACGCAAGGTGCTCGAGGGGCCGATCGCGCGCCCGCGCGATGTGAGGCCGGACTATCCGGCGACGCTCGAGCGGATCGTCGGGCGGCTGCTCGCGCGCGATCCGGAGCAGCGCTATCCGTCGGCGGCGGCCCTGCGGAGCGACCTCGGGCGCTACCTCAAGGAGGAGGAGCGGGGCTGGGGCAAGCGCGAGATCGCCCAGTACCTGCGCGACCTGTTCAGCGCGCCCCTCGGGGTGTCCGGCGACGGCGAGGGCGAATTCGCCTCGACGGGCGACGAGAGCTCGCTGCCCGGGATGCCGAAGCTCGAAGAGGTGGAGGCGGACGCCGACGATCTCTTCGATCTCGACGAGGGAGCGCCCGAGGCAAGCGAGGGCGATCGGACGCCGCCGCCCATGCCGGGCCTCCTGCGCGTCGACGACTACACGCCGACCGACGGCATCGAGGCCCCGCCGGTGGCCGCCGCGGGGCCCGACGAGGAAGACGACGAGCCGGTGTCACCGCCGCCCCGCATCGCGCCCGCGCGCAAGGAGGCGCGCCTCGCGGCGACGCAGCAGCAGAGCCTGTCCGGGCAGATCGCGGCGCGTGCCGGGGGCGGACCCACCGTCGAGCCGTCGCCGCGCAAGGTGGTGGTGGACGTGAGCGCCGATCCCACCACGCGCGTCACCGTCCCCGGCGCGCCGCCCACGCGGCGCACGCCCGAACACGAGCCGCCGACGGCGCTGGTCCGCATGCCGGGCCCCCGCCGCCGCGACCCGCGCGCGCTCGAGGTGACGGAGGTGGTGCGCAACCCGCCGCGGCGGCGCAAGCGCCACACCATCGAGCTGTCGACGGAGATGGTGGTCGGCGGCTGCATCGCGGTGGCGGCGCTGCTGCTGGCGCTGGTGTTCCTCGTCGGCCGCTGATCCGGGGCGCCTGGATCGTGCTCGGCGCGCCGCGCTCGCCGGGGTCGACGAGCTTCCGATCCCCTCTCCCTCTGCGGGGCCCCATTCCCTGTGAGGCGCCCCTCTTGATGCGAGCG
The DNA here is from genome assembly GCA_021784515.1 of Myxococcales bacterium. Taxonomy (GTDB): domain Bacteria; phylum Myxococcota_A; class Polyangia; order Palsa-1104; family SHYY01; genus SHYY01. The sequence goes on from JAJXSP010000517.1 coordinate 2,810, forward strand.
CAAAAGAACCGGCGATTTATTTTTGCTTCAGCACAAAGACCCCGCCCTGCGGGGCGTAGAGGCGCCCGAGCTCGAGGTGGCGGCGCTCGATCTCCGGCCACATCCGCCCGGGCAGCCACATCGCGGCCGGACGGTGGGCGACGATCTCGTCGCCGATGCGCCGCCACTGGGCGTCGGTGAAGATGGCGACGTACTTGTAGGGAAGGAAGGTGAACCCGATCGCCGCCGGCCGGACGTACAGGTGCGCGAAGCCGGCGTTGTCGCCGAGGACGATCGGCGCGCCCGGCGGCGTGTTGCGATCCATCCAGGCGACCCACGGCAGCTTCATCACCTCGGCGCGGAAGTCGCCCATCGCGCGCGACCTCTTCCAGGTGAAGGCGGCGCGGTGCGCGAAGCCGGCGAGAGCGAGCGCGCCGGCGACCACGAAGGGCGTCGCGGCGGCGAGGCGCCCGGCCCGCCAGCGCGCGAGCGGGCGGAGCGCCACCGCGGCGCCGACGAGGCCGAAGGAGGCGACGAAGGCGACGTGGGTGATGTCGTGGCGCGTCCGCCCGCCGAACAGCGGCGCCACCACGGCGACGGCGGCGGCGGCGGCGAGCGTGTCGGCGAATCCGTCGCGCCGCCGGACGATCGCGACGAGCGCGCGGGCCGCGGCGACGGCCGCGCCCCCGATCGCGGCCAGGGGCAGGAGCTGGGTGATCCGGACGAGCACGACGCCGACCGCCCGCCACGGCTGAGGCAGCGGCCCCTGGAGCCGGATGAACTCGTCGGTGTAGGCCGCGTAGGGGCCGGCGTCGTCCTGGCCGAGGGCGTAGTTGGTGATCGGCCAGGTGATGGTGTGGTAGACGAGCGCGCCGAGGGCGCCACGGGCGGCGAAATATCCGGCGATCAGCGCGACCACGCCGAGGGCGCCGGCGAGGATCCGCAGC
>JAJXSP010000518.1 GCA_021784515.1 Myxococcales bacterium
AGTTCAACTCGACGTTTGCACGACCCTCGCTCGACGGGCGCGGTCCTCGACCCGCGCACCGCGGCGAGCGACGGCCCTGCAAACGCCTATCAGTTTGAGCACGAAAATGAACGTTATCGGGCACCAGAGTTCGTACGGGTAGGTCTGCGCGGGCGGGTAAGGCCGCGTCCGCCGGAGACGACACGCAATGCGCCCGCGGCACCCACGTGCGCCGTGCACCCAAATGCCCCCACCCCGGCGCGAGCACCGCGAACATGTCCCTGGACGAGATCCGCGCGGCGGGGAGCCGTCGAGCGGCCCCGAGGAGCCGCGAGCGCGGGCCGGCCGGAGCGTCCTCGGACGTCTCCGAACGTCACCACACGCTGGGGGGACGGACTTGACTTTCGCCGCGACCGAGCCCGGTGTGCCCGGGCGAAAGTCAAAGCCGTCCCTCGTCGCGAAACCCAACCGACGTCCGCGACGTCCGCGACATCCGGCGAAACCCAACCGACGTCCGCGGCGTCCGCGACGTCCACGACGTCCACGACGTCCGCGACGTCCGCGACGTCCGCGACGTCCGCGACGTCCGCGACGTCCGCGCCGCCCGAGGCGCCATGCTAGCCTCACCGCCATGCGCACCTGGAACGCGGTGATCGAGCGCGACGCCCAGACGGGCCTCTACGTCGGCTACGTGCCCGGCTGGCCGGGCGCACACTCGCAGGGCGCGACGATCGACGAGCTTCACGACAACCTCGTCGAGGTCATCGCGATGCTCCTCGAGGACGGCGAGCCGAAGCTCGAATCGGAGTTCGTCGGCACCCAGACGCTCCGGGTGGCTTGAGTGGGTGACCTCCCCGTCCTCAAGCCGCGCCAGGTGGAGGCGCTCCTCCTCGGGCTCGGCTTCATCGAGATCCGCCAGCGAGGATCGCACAAGCAATATCGGCACGCCGACGGCCGGGGGACGACCGTTCCGTTCCATGCGGGGCGGGACATCGCGCCGAGCCTCCTCAGGAAGATCGCGCGGGACATCGGACTGACGGCCGAGCAGTTCGTGCGCGCGGTTGAGTAACGGCCCGCGTCGCCGTCAACGTCACCGGGGTCGCGAGGGCCGGCGCGGGCGTTCGCAGGTCGCCGGGTGTTGCACCACGGGTACGTCTCGTATAGATTCCCGCCGCCCAAAGGAGGCGTCACGTGCTCCAAGCGCTCCGCCAGAATTCCAAGAACGCGATCATCTACGTCCTGTTCGGCGTCATCATCGCCGTGTTCATCATCAACTTCGGCCCGGGATCGCGGGGCTGCGAGGGCGTCGGCGGCACCAGCTACGCCGCGAAGATCGGCCCCACCTCGGTGTCCGACCTCGAATATCGCTACACGTACATCGCCATGGGCTTCTCGCAGCAGCCGCCGCAGATCGCGCGGCAGCTCCGGCTCAAGGAGATGGTGATGGACCAGCTCATCAACCGCGAGCTGCTCGCCGAGGAGGCGGAGAAGCTCGGCTTCCAGGTGTCGCAGAAGCAGGTCGAGGAGATGGTCGAGGACGGGCGCATGTACATCCTCGGCAGCCGCCGCGAGGTGGAGATGTTCAAGAAGGATGGCGTGTTCGACTACGACCGCTTCGCCGCCTTCTGCAAGAACCACCTCGGCGTCACCGTGGCGCGCTTCATCGAGGTGCAGCAGCGCGAGCTGATGGCGGAGCAGGTGCGGCAGCTGATCGCCGCCGGCACGCGCGTCACGCCCGACGAGGTGAAGGCCGACTACGACCTCAAGAACACCCAGGTGAACCTCGACTTCGTGCGCTTCCAGCCGCGCGTCGGCGACGACGACGCCGAGGTGACGCCGGCGGAGATCGCGGCGTACCGGAAGACGCACGAGGAGGACATCAAGAAGGCGTACGAGAAGAACTCGTACCTCTACAAGAAGATCGACAAGCACGCCCACCTCCGCCGGATCCTCGTCAACGCGGCGAAGGACGCGCCCGAGGCCGACGTCAAGGCGGCGCAGGCGAAGATCGACGACGCGGCGGCCAAGGTGAAGGGCGGCGCCCCGTTCGCCGACGTGGCCAAGCAGGTGTCCGACGAGGCGCGCACCCGCGCCCGCGGCGGCGACCTCGGCTGGCGCAAGAAGGGCTACACCGGGCTCGGCGACACGCTCGACGACAAGGTGTTCGCGGCGAAGGCGGGCGACGTGATCGGGCCCGATCGCACCGAGCGCGGCTTCGAGCTGATCAAGGTGGAAGGCTTCCGCGAGGGCGACGTGCCGCTGGACCAGGTGGCCGACGAGATCGCCGAGGGCGAGCTGCGCCAGGACCGCGCCAAGGCGAAGGCGAAGACCGAGGCCGACGACGCGGCGGCGAAGGTGAAGGCGGGCGGCAAGCTCGCCGAGCTGTTCCCGAAGAGCGCCGCGCCAGACAGCGACGAGACGAAGAAGCCGGGTGCCGGGGCGCAGGCCGAGGAGACGGGCCTGTTTTCGCGGCACGGCGAGACGGTGCAGAGCATCGGCCTCTCGAGCGAGCTGGCCCGGCGCGCCTTCGAGGGGAAGCAGGGCGATCTCCTCGGGCCGATCGAGGTCGGCGGCGCGTGGGTGGTGGCGACGATCAAGGAGCGCAAGGAGCCCGACAAGGACTTCTTCGACAAGCACAAGGACGAGGAGCTGCACCGCGCCGAGCAGGAGAAGTGGAAGGACGCGCTCGGGCAGTGGACGCAGAGGCGCTGCGTCGAGGCGCGCGACGAGGGGCGCGTCAAGGTCAACGACGAGGTCCTCTCCTACGACGCCGCGCCCGCGAAGGGGCTGCTCGAGATGAAGTACGAGCCGTGCACCCCGCCCGGGCTGGGCGGCGGCCTCCGCCTCCAGTAGCCGGCCCCGCTGGTAGTATTCTCGCGCGTCCGAGGCGCGCACGTTGGACCTGCCCCATCCCGACTTGGATCTGAGGAACATCGATGGCCGCCCGTGGCTCGTGCTGCGCGAGCCGCTGCGGGTGGGGCCGCTCGCCGTCGAGCGCCTCGAGATCGGGTTCGAGGGGGAGGCCCCGTCGGGGCGGGCCGCGCGCCACCGGCGCGGCGTCCTCCACGAGGCGCTCGTGGCGACCGACGACGTGGCGCTCGCGGCGTGGATCGCGACGCGGCGCGAGGCGCTGGCGGCGCGCGGCGTCGTCACCCTCGGCGCGCGAATCGCCGACGGCGCGCTCGCGATCGCGTTCGCCGTCGAGGAGGGCGGACGGCGAGTCGAAGGCGCCTGCCGGCTGCTGGTGGTGCCGTGCGGCGACACGGCGGTGCGCGCGTCGATCGAGGAGGCGCGCCTCGGGGGACGCACGCCCATCGAGGCGCACGGACGGGCGTCGGAGATCCTGCAGGCGCTCGCCGCCGCCGACGACGAGGCCGCGCGTGGGGCGACGCTCGACGGCGATCTGGTGGTCGATCCGCTCGACCTCGCGCTCCTCCGTGCGCTGCCGTCGCGCGGCTACCGGATGCCGTCGCGCTCCGGCGTCCGGCTCGCCGAGGTGCGCTTCGAGCGCGGCCGGCTCGCGCTGACGTTCCGCGACGGCGAGGCGCGGCTCCCCGCGCCGTCGTTCGAGGCGGGATCGGCGGCGGCGCCCGACGATGACGCGGCGCTCGCCGAGCGCGAGGCGCTGCTCGCGGCGGCGCTCCTCGCGCTGTCGGATGGCGAAGGGGCGGCGCGCGCGCTCGGTCGCGAGGCGGCAGCGCGCCTCCGGCTCGATCAGCCCGAGGCCGCGGCCGAACTCGGGCGCCGG
>JAJXSP010000072.1 GCA_021784515.1 Myxococcales bacterium
ACACCCGCTATGGCGGCCTGCTGTGCGGGGTGATCGCGGCGCTGCTCGTCGAGGAGCGGGGTGTGCTCGAGCGCATGCGGCGCCACCCCGTCGCCACCAACGCCGCGCTCGCCGTCGCGCTCGGCGAGGTGGCGCGGCTCGGCGCGCGGCTGCAGCCGGTGTTCGTCTACCGCTGGCCGCCGCTCGCCAACCTCGCCTACTACGCCGGATCGGGCACGCTGTTCGCGGTCGCCGTCGCGGTCGTGATGCTGGTGGCCCTCTCGGGTGCGGGCGCGGGATCGCTCCTCGGGCGCGCGCTCGGGTGGCGCGGCCTGTACCCGATCGGACAGCTGTCGTACTCGGCCTACCTGATCCACGTGCCGGTCGTGCAATGGGGGGCGCGGCACGGGCTGATCGCGGCGCCCGGATCGCTGCCGGGGCTGCTCGGCGCCCTGGTCGCCGCGACCGCGCTCGCGCTCTGCGCCTCGGCGGTGGTCTATCTCCTCGTCGAGCGGCCGTTCATGAACCTGCGGCCGCTGATCGAGCGCGGCGCGCGGTAGCGATCGCGCCTCCTCCGTGTCGCCCGCCCGACGGCGCGCCCCTCATCGGGGGCCCCGGACGACGGCGCAGAACCTTCGCCAAGGCCGACTTCGTGAGCTATCCTGAACGTCCAGGAGGCCGCGCCCGCTCAATCTCCGATCGATGCCCAGCCTGCGGATCATGACTTACAACGTGCGCTACTTCAGCCACGTCACACGCGGGCTCGCGTCGACCGCGCGGGCGATGAGCGGGATCGCGCGCGCCATCGCGGCGCTCGAGCCGCTGCCGGACATCATCTGCCTGCAGGAGGTCGAGACCGCCTCGCTGCGCGCCAACGTGGCGCACCGTCGGGCGGCCCCCGACGACACCCAGCTCTCCCGGCTGATGGCGCTCCTGCACGCCGCCATCGCCGCCGCCGGCAAGAGCGACGCCTACGCCGCCTACTACTTCCCGGCGCACGCCTATCGCCTGCGCTCGCTCAACCTCTACACCACCGGCCTGGCCATCCTCGCGCACCAGGACTTCTCCGTCGCCCACCACAACGCCGGCGAGCCGTACGACATCACCCACCGTCGGCTGCGCGCGATCCGCGGCTGGAAGCAGACCCGGATCAGCGCCCACCTCCGCTTCCAACACAAGAGCGGCGACACCGTCGACATCTTCAACACCCACCTCTCGCTGCCGGCCAGCTTCACGCGCAAGTTCTGGCTCGGGCGCGAGCGGATGGGGTGGGGCGACAACCAGCTCGAGGAGGCGAAGAACCTGGCGCGCTTCATCGACGCCGAGAAGGCGAGCGATCGGTTCGTCGTCGTCGGCGACTTCAACGCGCTGCCCGATTCGCCCGTGTACCGCTACCTCGCCGAGGAGGTGGGCCTGCGCGACGGCTTCCGGCGCCTGGTCTCCGTCGACGAGCGAAAGTGGCCGACCGCCGGCTTCCTCAACCTCCGCATGCACCTCGACCACCTGTTCGCGGGGCCGGAGATCGAGTGGGTCGACCTCGATGGATCGCGCCCGTTCGGCGAGCGCTCGTCGAGCTTTCACGGGCTCTCGGATCACGTGCCGCTGATCGCGCGCTGCCGCGTGAACGGCGCCGCCGCGACGGAGATCGCGCAATGAGTCGGCCGCGGCGCATCCGTCACACCACCGAGACGACGAAGCTCATCCGGGTGTCGCCGGAGGAGACGGGGCTCCGGCCGCACGAGGCGCGCGGCTCGCTGGTGGTGCTGCAGGGACCCGAGGCGGACATCGGGCTTCACCGCTGGCTCCACGGGACGGTGGTGCTCGGGCGCGATCCGCTCGCCGACATGCCGCTCGACGACGTCCGCATCTCGCGCCACCACTGCGCGGTGAACTTCGAGGGCGAGCGCTACTACGTCGAGGACCTCGACTCGACGAACGGCACGAAGTTGAACGCGACGAAGCTCAAGCCGGGCCGGCGCGTGGAGCTGAAGCCGAACGATCGCATCACCCTCGGATCGTGCGTGGTGAAGTTCGCCCTCACCGGCGAGGTGGAGCTCGACTACCACGCGCAGATGGACGCGCTCGTCGGCACCGACGACCTCACCGGCCTGATCGTGAAGCGCCGCTTCGACGCCGATTTCGCGCGCTCGTTCGAGGCGGCGGTGTCGGAGCGCGCGCCGCTCGCCCTCCTGATGCTGGACATGGACGGCCTGAAGCAGATCAACGACACGCACGGCCATCCGATGGGCGCGTTCGCGATCGCCACCGTCGGGCGGATCATCGGCGCGGTCGTCTCGTCGCACGGCGCCGCCTGCCGGCTCGGCGGCGACGAGTTCGCGGCGTTCCTGCGCGGGCAGCCGAAGTCGGTGGGGATGGCCTTCGGCGAGTCGATCCGGCGCTGGGTCCACGAGAACCACTTCGAGAAGGACGGCGTGGTGATCCGGCCGACGATCTCGATCGGCGTGGCCGCCTTCCCCGACGACGCGGCCACCGGCGAGGACCTGTGCAAGCGCGCCGACGAGGCGCTCTACCGCGCCAAGCGCGCGGGGCGCGATCGCGTCGCGGTGTGACTACCGGCCGGCCGAGGCGCTCGTTTGCTGCGATGCAGCAGGGGCCGCGGCGCCGGCGGGCGTGACGTTCCACAGGCGCGCGACCACCACGGCGCCGGCGAGGGCGAACGGGATGGGCGCCCACGGCCACGCCGACCAGCCAAAGCGGTCGATCAACTTGCCCAGGCCGATGCCGACGAAGGGGGCGCTGGTGAAGTACTGGATGCCGTCGAAGAGGCCGGCCGCCGTCGCTGCCGCCTTGCGGCCGCCGAAGTCCATCGACGCGGCGCCGCCGATCATGCCGTGGGCGCCGTTGACGAAGAACGACAGGCCGGCGAGGAGCAGGGCAGCGATCCACGGGCCCCCGCCGGCCGAGTTGGCCGCCCCGAGGAGGGCGGTGAAGGCGGCCATGCCGAGGAAGCCGACGGCGATCACCGGCGCGCGGCGGCTGCCGAAGACGCGGTCCGAGGCGATGCCGAAGGCGAACCCTCCGAAGATGCCGAAGATGGCGATGCCCCAGGCCGCCAGCTGGTAGGGCCAGTAGTCGCTCAAGCGCGCCCCGTGGGGCAGCCAGACGTTGGCGAAGTACTTGGCGAACCACACGTCCACCGTGGCCCGGCGGACGAAGCCGATCATCATCGAGCCGATCGCGATCGTCCACGCGGCACGGCTGCGGAACACCGTCCGCAGGACTTCGCCGAGCGGCGCCGGTGCCTCGTCCTCGTTCGCCGAGCCATCGCCGACGTCGATGGCTTCGAAGCCGGCCTCCTTCGGCGTGTTCTCCATCAGGAGGAGGTTGAGGACGAGCAGGGCCGCCACGCCGGCGGCCGGCGCCCAGAACGCCCAGGGCAGCGGCAGGTGGCTCGCGATCAGGGGCACGCCGGAAAAAGCGAGGATCAGGCCGAGGCGGATCAGCACGCCGAAGATGCCGGCGAAGGTGCCGCGCTCGCTCATCCGGAACCAGTGCGCGTTCACCTTGACGATGGAGAGCGCGCCGAACGACTGGAAGTAGCCGTTCACGCCCCACACCGCCGCCATCGCGGCGAGGGCCATCCCGCCGGAGATGCCGTAGTGGAGCGTGGCGGGCGCCAGCAGCGTCCGACCGCCGACTGCCCAGACGGCGGGCTTCGCGACCATCTGCGTGCCGAGGCCGAACAGGAGATTCATCGCCGTGACGCCGGCGGCGCCGAAGAGGAAGGCCCGCTTGCCGCCGATGCGGTCGGCGATCGGGCCGTTGACGAGGACCGAGATGCCATAGACGAGCGGCATCATCGTCTCGAAGATCCCGTATTGCGTGTTGGTCCACCCGAAGAGCCCGCAGAGCTGGCCGGAGATGGCGCTGAGGTTGTAGCGGCTGGCGTAGAAAAACGCGTAGAGCAGGCCGAGAACGATCCAGTTCTGGCGGCGTCGCGCGCGGAAGTCCGGCGTGTTTTCCATCGCTCGGGTTCTAACATCGGGCGGCGGTGACAGTCCTGCGTTTCTGCATTTCCGGGAAGCGCGCGCGGCGCGTTTTCCGTCGACGGCAGCGCCTTGCACCACCGCGGACCGATCGCTAAAGTCCCGCGGGCCGACCGCGCGCCCCGAAGGTGCGCGCTTTGAAGCGGTCGGCCATCGAAGGTGAAAAGCAACAAATGTCCGACGAGAAGCGCCTTGCCGACGAGCTGGCGTCGCTGCGCCTGAACCGGGACGCGGAGCCCGGGAAGGGCGGCGGCGGGCGGCGGCTTCTGGTCGGCGCGCTCGTGCTGGCGGTGCTGCTCGGCGGCGGACTGTTCGCGTTCCGCGGCGGAGAGGCGCGCCTCTTTCCCGAGCAGGTGGAGCTGGGTGCGGTGACGCTGGTCTCGCCGACGCAGGAGGACGTGCAGCTGGTGGCGACGGGCTACGTCTACTCGCGCAAGAAGGCGACGATCGCGGCGAAGGTCCAGGGGCGGATCGCGCGGCTCACCGTCGACGAGGGCGACGTGGTGAAGGAGGGGCAAATCGTCGCCACGCTGGACGCGGCGGAGGCGGACGCGCAGCTTTCGCAGGTGCAGGCCGACATCGCCGCGGCGCGGGCGCGGGTGGAGCGGGCGCGCGCCGACCTCGCCGAGGCGGAGACGCGGCTCGAGCGCGAGAAGATGCTGGTCGCGTCGTCGGCCGGCACGCAGGCGGCGTTCGACGACGCGAAGGCGCACGCGGCGACGACCAGGGCGCAGCTCGTCGCCACCGAGGCCGAGGTGAGCGCGGCGGTGGCGCGGCAGAAGGCGGCCGAGGTGGCGCTCGACAACACGAAGGTGCGCGCGCCCTTCGCCGGCACGATCCTGCGCAAGCTGGCCGAGCTGGGGGAGGTGACCGGGCCGGGCAGCGTGGGGCTCTTCACCCTCGCCGACCTCGACGACCTCGAGGTGCAGGCCGACGTCTCCGAGGCGCAGCTCATCAAGGTGCGCGCGGGCACGCCCGCCGAGATCCTCCTCGACGCGTTCCCCGACCGCCGCTTCCGCGGCGAGGCCAAGGAGATCCGGCAGACGGTGGACCGCGCCAAGGCCTCGGTGACGGTGAAGGTGCGCTTCCGCGACGACACGAAGGGCGTGATCCCCGACATGGCCGCCAAGGTGTCGTTCCTCTCGAGGGCGCTCGACGACGCCGCGCTCAAGGTGGCGCCCAAGCTGGTGGCGCCGCCCGACGCGATCGTCGAGCGCGGCGGCCGCAAGGTGGTGCTCGCCGTCGAGGAGGGCCGCGTACGCGAGGTGCCGGTGATCGTCGCCGGGCCCGTCGGGGCGATGGTCGAGCTGACCTCGGGGCCGTCCACCGGCACGCCCGTGGTGCGCCACCCGCTGGAGAAGCTGCACGACGGCTCGTCGGTGAAAGAGAAGGAGGCGAAATAGCGTGAGCGACGCGGCCGACGGCAAGCCGATCATCCAGCTGCGCGGGGTGCGCAAGGTCTACCGGCGCGACCAGCAGGAGATCCCGGTGCTCGACGGGATCGACCTCGACATCGCGGAGCGCTCCTTCGAGGCGCTGATGGGCCCGTCGGGCAGCGGCAAGACGACGCTGCTCAACCTGATCGCCGGCATCGACCGCCCGACGGCGGGCTCGGTGAAGGTGGCGGGGACGGAGATCCAGACGCTCTCCGAGGGCGACCTCGCCTCGTGGCGGGCGCGTTACGTCGGCTTCATCTTCCAGCAGTACAACCTCCTGCCGGTGCTGACGGCGTTCCAGAACGTGGAGCTGCCGCTGTTGCTGGCGAAGTTGCCGCGCGCCGAGCGGCGGCGGCGCGTCGAGACCGCGCTGCGCGTCGTCGGGCTCGCCGACCGCACCGAACACTATCCGCGCCAGCTCTCCGGCGGGCAGGAGCAGCGCGTGGCGATCGCCCGCGCCATCGTCACCGACCCGACCATCATCGTCGCCGACGAGCCCACCGGCGACCTCGACCGCAAGAGCGGCGAGGAGGTGCTGACGCTGCTCGATCTCCTCCACCGCGAGTTCGGCAAGACGATCGTCATGGTGACGCACGACCCGCAGGCGGCCGAGCGCGCCGAGATCATCCGCAAGCTCGACAAGGGGGCGCTCGCCGCGACGGAGCGGCGCGCCGGCGAGATCGAGCGTTGATGGAATTCGTCGCCCTCATCGTCAAGAGCGCCTTCCGCAACCGGCTGCGCGCGCTGCTCACCGCCGTCGGTGTGGCGATCGCGATCGTGTCGTTCCTCTTCCTGCGCACGATCGTCAGCGCGTGGAACGCCGGCGCGGAGAACGCGGCCGCCGACCGCATGGTGGTGCGCAACCGCATCTCGATCATCTTCCCGCTGCCGCTCTCCTACCTCGACAAGGTGAAGCGCGTCCCCGGCGTCACCGACGTGAGCTGGGCCAACTGGTTCGGCGGCATGTACAAGGACCAGCGGAACTTCTTCGCCAAGTTCGCGGTCGATGCGCCGACCTACCTGTCGATCTACCCGGAGATGACGCTCTCGCCCGAGGAGAAGCAGGCCTGGATGGGCGACCGCATGGGCGCGGTCGTCGGGGCGAAGCTCGCCGAGAAGTACGGCTGGAAGGTGGGCGACCAGATCGCGATCGCGGGCGACATCTACCCCGGCGACTGGAAGTTCACCGTCCGCGGCGTCTACCACTCCACGTCGAAGGCGTTCGACGAGCGGACGATGTACTTCCACTGGAAGTACCTGAACGAGACGGTCACCGAGGGGCGCAAGGACCAGCTCGGCGTGCTCCTCATCCGCATCGGGCCGGGCGTGCCGTCGGCGCAGGTGGCCTCGGCGATCGACAAGCAGTTCGAGAACTCGGTCGCCGAGACGCGCACCGAGACGGAGAAGGCGTTCCAGATGGCCTTCCTCTCGATGGTGTCGGCGGTGCTGGTGGCGATCCAGATCGTGTCGATCGTGGTGCTGTTCATCCTCGTGCTGATCCTCGCCAACACGATGGCGATGGCGACGCGCGAGCGGACCACCGAGTACGCGGTGCTCCGCGCGATCGGCTTTTCGCCCCGCCACGTGGTGATGATGGTGGTCGGCGAGGGGCTGGTGATCGGCGCGCTCGGGGCGGCGCTCGGCGTGGCGCTGACGCCGCCGCTCGTCGAGGTGGTGGGGCGCGGCCTCGAGGCGAGCCTCGGCAACTTCCTCGACCTGCAGGGGCTCGCGCTCGGACCCGTCGCCGCGGCGGTGGCGGTTGCGATCGGCGGCGGGATGCTCGCCTCGGCGGTACCGGCGTGGCGCGCCGGTCGGCTCCGGCTCGTCGACGCGCTGCGGAAGGTGGATTGATGGGGGGCGCGCTCGTCATCCTCGTCGGCGGTGCGCTCGGCCTGGGCGCGCTCGTGCTGCTCGTCGGGCTGCCGATCTCGGGGCTCGTCGTGGCGGCGCTCGGGTTGAGCCTCGTCGGCCGGGGCGACTTCGTGCCGGTCACCTACAACCTGCGCTCGCTGCTGGTGCGCAAGGTGTCCACCGCGCTCACCGCGCTCGGGCTGGCGCTGGTGGTGTTCGTGTTCGCCACGGTGCTCATGCTCGGCCGCGGCATCGAGCAGACGCTGGCGGCGAGCGGCTCGCGCGACAACGTGAAGGTGCTGCGCAAGGGGGCGCAGTCGGAGATCCAGAGCGGCGTCACGACCGAGCTGTCGCGGCTCGTCACGGCGGCGCCCGAGGTGGCGGTCGCCGCCGACGGCGCGCCGCTCGCCTCGCCGGAGATGATCGTGCTGATCTTCGCGCTGCGCACCACGCCCGAGAGCGACACCGACGGCTCCAACATCGCGGTGCGGGGCGTCTCCGCGCGCGCGCTCGAGGTGCACCCGGGGATCACGCTCGCCGGGCGGATGTTCCAGCCCGGCACGTCGGAGATCGTGATCGGCAAGGCGCTCGCGGGGCGCTTCCAGGGCATGGCGCTCGGGCAGAAGGTGCGCTTCGCGCGCCGCGAGTGGTCGGTGGTGGGCGTGCTCGACTCGAAGGGCTCGAGCTTCGATTCGGAGGTGTGGGGCGACGTGGACCAGTTCGGCGACGCCTTCCAGCGCCGCGGCGGCTACTCGTCGCTGACGGTGCGGCTCCGGGACCGCGCGATGCTCCCCGCGCTCGAGGCGCGGCTGGGCGCCGACCCGCAGCTCTCGCAGCTCGACGTGGTGCGCGAGAGCGCCTACTACGAGGCGCAGTCGAAGGGCCTGTCGGCCTTCATCAAGTTCCTCGGGACGTTCGTCGCCATCATCTTCGCCGTCGGTGCGGCGCTGGGCGCGATGATCACGATGTACGCGCAGGTGGCGGCGCGCACGCGCGAGATCGGGACGCTGCGCGCGCTCGGCTTCCGTCGCCGCGCGGTGCTGGTGTCGTTCCTCGTCGAGTCGGTGCTCCTCGGGCTGGCGGCGGGCGTGGTGGGGCTGTTCGGCGCCTCCTTCATGCGCTACGCCTCGTTCTCGACGGTCAACTTCCAGTCGTTCTCCGAGGTGACGGTGCGCTTCGCGCTGTCGGGGCCGATCGTCGCCTGGTCGCTCGCCTTCGCCGCGGTGATGGGCTACGCGGGCGGCCTGCTGCCGGCGATGCGCGCGGCGCGGATGCCGATCATCGACGCTACCCGCGGCGGCTGACGTCGACGGGGACCGTGCGGTATGCTCCCGCCGATCGGCGGCGAAGGTGCGGGCAAACAGGCAGACGGCCGTCCAAGGCAAAAATCGACCATGTCCGACAGCAAGCGCGTGCTCGTCGTGGAAGACGACGCCACCCTCCGGCGCACCCTCGATCGGCTGCTGCGCCGAGAAGGCCTCGAGGTGGCCGAGGCCGGTGACGGCCAGGAGGCGATCGATCGCTTCGCCGCCGGGCTCCAGGTCGACCTCGTGATCACCGATCTGATGATGCCGCGCGCCGACGGGCGGGCCGTGCTCGCGGCGGCGGTGAAGCAGGGCGTGCCGGTGGTGGTGCTGACGGCCCACGCCACCGTCGAGACGGCGGTGGAGATGATGCGCAACGGCGCCGCCAACTTCCTGATGAAGCCCTTCTCGCCCGACTCGCTGCGCGGGATCCTGGACGACGCCTTCGGACGGCGCCGCGCGGTCCCCTCGCCGCAGAGCACGACGACGCGAGGCCCGAGCGCGCCGAAGCCGGTGATGATCGGCGAGGACCCGCAGGTGCGCGAGGTGATGGAGGTGGTCCAGCTCGTCGCCGACAGCGAGCTGTCGGTGCTGATCCTCGGCGAGAGCGGGACCGGCAAGGAGGTGGTGGCGCGGACCATCCACGCGATGTCGCCGCGCGCCAAGGGGCCGTTCGTGGCGGTGAACTGCGGCGCGATCCCCGAGACGCTGATCGAGAGCGAGCTGTTCGGTCACAAGAAGGGCGCCTTCACCGACGCCACGCAGTCGCGCACCGGGCGCTTCCAGCAGGCCGACCACGGCACGATCTTCCTCGACGAGGTCGGCGAGATGCCGGTCTCCTTCCAGGTGAAGCTGCTTCGAGTGCTGCAGGAGCGCGCCGTCGACGTGGTGGGCGAGAGCGTGCCGCGCGCCGTCGACGTGCGGGTGATCTCGGCGACCAACGCCCACCTCAGCCAGCTCGTCGCTGAGGGAAAGTTCCGCGAGGATCTCTACTACCGGCTCAACGGGATCGACGTGGTGCTGCCGCCGCTGCGCGAGCGTTCGGGCGACATCCCGCTCCTGGTCCGCGAGTTCCTGCGCTCGGCGAACGAGCGCCACCGACGGAACGTGACCGACATCGGGCCGGGCGTGCTCGCGGCCTTCGAGCGCTACGGCTGGCCCGGCAACATCCGCGAGCTGGCCAACGTCGTCGAGCGGATGGTGGTGCTCAAGCGGGCGGGCGGCGAGCTGACGACGAGCGACCTGCCGCCGGCGCTCACGGCGGGCATTCCATCGGGCGGGATGGCGAAGGGCGGCGGAGCGGTGCAGTCGCTGCCGGTATCCGGGCTCGACCTGCGGGCGCACCTCGCCGAGCTGGAGGAGTCGTTCATCCACGAGGCGCTCGAGCGCACGCGTGGCAACCGCAACGCCGCCGCGATGCTCCTCGGGATGAACCGCACCACGCTGGTCGAGAAGCTCAAGCGCCTGCAGAACGTCCCCGGCGAAGACGCCTGACCGCCTGTCAGGCCGGCGGCGCGCCGCGCGTCACCCGCTTGACGATCCCGCCTCCGCTTTCCCGAAAAGCCCGCGCCGGACGGCCTTCGAAGGCTGGATCGCCCCTTGCTCAAGGGGTCGGGCATGGACAACGACAAGACGAACAAGCGTAGGTCCCAGCGTGTTGCCGCGTCGCTGCCGGTGACCTGGGTGCGCCGTGGGCGTCGCTTCCAGTGCGCCACGGCCGACATCGGCGCCGACGGGATGTTCCTCCGGACCGACGAGGAGATCGACCCGGGCTACCTGATGCAGCTCGAAGTGCAACTGCCGGGCGAAGCGCTGCCGGTGCTGATGTTCGTGAGCGCGCGCTTCGTGGGTCGCACCGAGCGCGGCAAGGGGATCGGCGCGCAGATCTACGTTGTCTCCGAGCAGGATCGGAAGCGCTGGAACCGCTTCTACCGCGCCCAGGTGGCCAGCGTTCTGGCGGCGAGCGCCGAGGAACCCCGGGCGCAGTTCGCCTAAGGGCCCGATCAGGAACAAGTTGATCAAAGATCGCCGTTGAGGCGCCCGATCCGGCGAGGCGCGAGGAGGGAGCTTGCTCTCTGCAAGTGACCGACGAGCAACGAAGCCGGTCGGGATGGATCGACGGCGAGATTGAGCAGGTTGTTCCTGATCGGGCCCTAACCCGGACCACTCCCCACTTCATCCAGACAGGAGAGGGATCACATGCGCAACGACGCTCAGCTCGCCATCTCGCAGGACACGGCTCCCTACGCCAACCAGCGCACCCACGAGCGCGTGCCGCTCGAAATCGAAGTGGACATGGAGTCCGAGCACAACTTCTACGCCGGCATCACGGACAACATCAGCCAGGGTGGCGTCTTCATCGCCACCCACGTCCCGCCGCCCCTCGGCTCGGTGGTCGAGATGCGCCTGACGGTGCCGGGCTGCGAGCACCCCTTCTCCATCCGCGGCGCGGTGCGCTGGATCCGCGACGTGAGCCACGCCTCCAACGACGCGCCGCCCGGGTGCGGGATCCAGTGGCTCGAGATGTCGCGCGACGCGCTCGCCGCCATCCAGCGCTTCGTCACCCACCGCGACACGCTCTTCATCGACACCGACGACCTCCAGTGATCACCGCCGGCGCTTTGCGGTAGGATCGCGGGCGCCATGTCGACGACCTTCCCGATGCGCGAGATGCGCGTGCGTTTCGCCGGCGAGACGAACGTCGGCATGAAGCGCGCGCACAACGAGGACAGCCTCCACCTGCCGTGCCACGAACGGCTCGCCATCGTCGCCGACGGCATGGGCGGCCACGCGTGCGGCGAGGTCGCATCGAAGCTGGCCGTGGACACGATCGTGTCCTACTTCCGGGCCAGCGCCGACGAGCTGCAGACCACGTGGCCCTACAAGCTCGATCGCTCGCCGGGGTCCGACGTCCACCGCCTCAGCGCGGCGATCAAGCTCGCCAACCTCGAGATCTGGGAGGCGGCGCAGAAGAACGAGGCCCAGCGCGGGATGGGCACCACCGTCGTCGCGCTCCAGTTCCTCGACGACAAGGTGCTGGTCGCCCACGTCGGCGACAGCCGCGCCTACCGCATCCGCGACGGGGCGATCGAGCAGCTCACCGAGGACCACTCGCTGCTCAACGACTACATGCGGATGAAGAACCTGCGCTCCGACGAGGTCGGCAACTTCGCGCACAAGAACGTCATCGTGCGCGCGCTCGGCATGAAGGAGGCGGTGCAGGTGGACGCGCAGGTCGACGTCCCCAAGGTCGGCGACATCTACCTCGTGTGCTCCGACGGGCTGTCGGGGATGGTGCGCGACCCGCAGATCGCAGCCCTGGCGAGCGCCGAGATCGATCTCGACCGCGCCGCCGAGCGCCTCATCCGCGCCGCCAACGACAACGGTGGCGTGGACAACATCTCCGTCGTGCTGGCGCGCCTCGAGCAGTAGGCGCTACACCGGGCGCGGGCCGATCTCGACCACGCCGCGCGGAGTGACGATCGCGCGCTCGACGGTGCCACGCACCTCGGCGCCCGGCCACACCACCGAGTCCGAAACACATGCCACGTCCTCGACACGCGCCCCGCGGCCGATCACGGCGAACGGCCCGACGGTGGCGCCGGCGCCCACCATCGCGCCCGGCCCGACGCGATAGGGCTCGACGAGCGTCACGCCCGGTCCGATCTCGGCGCTCTCGTCGACGCCGACGAGCGGCCCCGGCGGGTGGCGCAGCCGCACCGCCCCGCCGAGCACCGCGCGGTTCCCGTCGAGGTATCGCTCGGGCGTGGAGTGCTCCTGAAAGTACCCCTGGTACAGGTACGACTCGACGTGCGCGCCTCGTCGCAGCGCCGGCAGGTAGCCCTGGCGGATCGCGCACGACTCGCCGTCGGGCAGGCGCCGCGCGAACTCGGGCGAGAGCACGTGCACGCCGGTGAACATGGTGCGCCGCGCCGCCACGCCCACGCCGTCGCCGAGGATGCGGATCACGCGCCCGCCCTCGTCGACGCCGATCTCGCCCCAGCGCTCGGCGTCCGGCACCTCGCGCACCACCATCGTCGCCAGCGCGCCAGAGGCGCGGTGCACCTCGGCGAGCCGCTGGAGGTCGACGTCGATCACGACCTTGCCGTTGACCACCAGGAAGGGCTCGCGCCCGCCGTCGGTGAGCCACTCGGCCATCTTCTTGATGCCGCCGCCGGTCCCGAGGATCGCCTCCTCGCGTGACCAGGTGATCGCCACCGGCCCGGAGCGCCCCTCGAGCTCGGCGACGATCAGCTCGCCGCGATGGTGGAGGTTGACCGCCACCTCGCGCACGCCGTGGCCGGCGCAGAGCGCGAGGTTGTAGCGCAGGAGCGGCCAGTCGGCGACGGGCAGGAGCGGCTTGGGCAGCTCGTCGGAGAGCGCACCGAGCCGGGTGCCGAAGCCGGCGGCGAGCAGCAGCGCGCGCATCACAGCCCTCGGAAGCGCGGCGGGCGCTTCTCGACGAAGGCGTCGATGCCCTCGCCGCCGTCGGCCTCGGCGCTCCCGGTGGCGATCGTCTCGCTCTCGAGGGCGAGCGCCTCGGCGAGCGTGCGCGAGGGCGACGTGCGGAACAGCTCCTTGGTGCGGGCGAAGGCGCGCGTCGGACCCTGGGCGAGCTGCGTGGCGAGGGACAGCGCTGCCTCGTCCACCTCCGCCGCCGGCACGGCGCGCGTCGCGAGGCCCAGCTCCACCGCGCGCCGCCCGTCGAACACCTCGTTGAGGAAGGTGAGCGCGATGGCGCGCCGCCAGCCGACCAGGCGCGGCAGGTGGAACGTCGCGCCGCCATCCGGGGTGAGGCCGATCGCGTTGAACCCCAGCGCCAGCTTCGCGCTCTCGTCGACGATCGCCAGGTCGCAGGCGAGCATGAGCGAGAGGCCGCCGCCGCCCGCGCCGCCGCGCACCGCCGCGACGACGGGTTTTTGCATCGCAGCAATCGCCGCCACCGCGGCGTGGTAGTGGCGCGTCACGTCGCGCAGGAGCGCCTCGCGCCCGGCCGATCCCGCCTCCGCCATCGCCCGGATGTCGCCGCCCGCGGAGAAGGTCGGGCCGGCGCCGGCGAGCACCACCGCCCGCACGCCGTCGTCGGCCGAGACGTCGTCGAGCGCCTCCCGGAGCGCCCGCGCCATCGCGACGTCGATGGCGTTGCGCGCCTCCGGCCGGTTGAGCAGCACCCTCGCCACCGCGGGCGCCGGGCGCTCGACCTCCACCAGCACTAGGGCGTCTCCTCGTAGACGACGAAGCGCCGATCGTCGACCGCGCTCGCGGCCCCCTCGTAGAAGTGGCGCGGGCCGATCCACGCGATCACGCCGCCCTCGGGCTTGTCGCGCACGTCGAGCAGGCACTGGATCAGCAGCGCCTCGCCGAGCCCGTGGCCGCGGTGCGCGGTGAGCGTGCCCGCCGGGCCGAACCAGCCGAGCCCCGAGTTGTTGGCGTCGTGGGCCGCGAAGGCCACCGGGTGCCCGTGGCGGAATGCCGCGAACACCGACGGCGGGTCCTGCTCCATCGCGCGTCCCAGCTCGAAGGCCCATGCCGGCGCGAAGGCGGCCGAGGCCATCTGGAGCAGCACATCGCGCTCGCCGCGGCCGGCGCGTCGCACCTCGTAGCCCGCGCGCTTGGTGCGCTCGATCAGCGCGGCGCCGTGCTCCTCGGTCACCTTCGGATTGCCGACGAGCGGCACGCGCATGTTGATGTTCTCGGACACCACCTTGAAGCCGTGGCTCGCCACCCAGGCGCGCCCCGCCTCCTCGCGCACGTCGAGGCCGGGCGTGAGGTAGTTCCCCGGGTGGTCCATGAAGCGCAGCTTGCCGCCGCCGCCGCGGGTCCGCACCCACGTCCGCGCGAGGTCGAGCAGCTGCGACCCGACGCCACGCCCGCGCCGCGCCGGATCGACGGCGAACAGCTTGATCCAGCGCCCGGCCATGGAGATCACCCCCGCGGCCTGGGCGCCGTCCCACGCGACGAGCGTGGTGCCCGCCCGCGAGCCGTTGGGCCCGAACAGCTTCTCCTCGATCACGATCGGCACGCGATCGAAGGGGAACGCCGCCTCGACGATCCCCTGCACCGCACCGAGGTCTTCCCGCGCCAGCGCTGCGACTCTCATTAGTGGCTCTTAACCTTGGACCCCGCGCGAGTCTACCATGCCCGCCCCCACGGGCAGAGGGCCGGCCGCTCTGCTATCTTCCCGTCCACCGTCGCGCCGGACGAGCGCGCGGAAGGAGGTGCGATGCGACTCGCGGTGCTCGGGACCGGATACGTCGGCCTGGTGGCGGGGGCGGGCTTCGCCGACTTCGGCAACGAGGTCACCTGCGTCGACGTGGACGCCGACAAGATCGCGCGCCTGCGGCGCGGCGAGCTGCCGATCTACGAGCCCGGCCTGGATCGCCTCGTCGCCACGAACTCCGCCGACGGTCGCCTCTCCTTCTCCACCGACATCGCCGAGGCGGTTCGCGGCGCCGACGTGGTGATCATCGCCGTCGGCACGCCGTCGGCCGCGGACGGATCGGCCGACCTCTCGTACGTGCTGTCGGCCGCCGAGTCGATCGGCCGCGCGCTGACCGGCTGGGCGGTGATCGTCACCAAGTCGACCGTCCCCGTCGGCACCGCCGACCGCATCCGCCAGACGATCGGCCGCGTCACCGACGTGCCCTTCGCCGTCGCCTCGAACCCCGAGTTCCTCAAGGAGGGCGACGCGCTGAACGACTTCATGAAGCCCGACCGCATCGTCATCGGCAGCGACGATGGGCGGGCCCGCGAGACGCTGCGCTCGCTGTACGCGCCGTTCGTGCGCACCAACGACCGCATGCTGTTCATGGACGCGCGCTCCGCCGAGCTGACCAAGTACGCCTCGAACGCCATGCTCGCTACGCGCATCTCCTTCATGAACGACGTGGCGAACCTGTGCGACCGCCTCGGCGCCGACGTGGAGGCGGTGCGCCGCGGGATGGGCATGGACCCGCGCATCGGTGCGAAGTTCCTCTTCCCCGGCATCGGCTACGGCGGTTCCTGCTTTCCGAAGGACGTCAAGGCGGCGCTCGCCACCGCGCAGGCCGCCGGCACGCAGCTCGAGATCCTGGAGGCGGTCCACCGGGTCAACGAGCGCCAGAAGGGCGTGCTCGTCGACAAGATGATCGCCCACTTCGGCGCGCGGCTGCGCGGGCGCACCGTGGCGCTGTGGGGCCTGGCCTTCAAGCCCGGCACCGACGACACGCGCGAGGCGCCGTCGCTCGTGATGATCGATCGCCTGCTCGCCGAGGGTGCGATCGTGCGCGGCCACGATCCCGTCGCCAACGGGGTGATTCGCGCGCGCTTCGGCGAACGCGTCGCGCTGTTCGACAACGCCTACGACGCCGCCCGCGGCGCCGACGCGCTCGCGCTGTGCACCGAGTGGCACGAGTTCCGGCGCCCGAACTTCCAGCGGCTGAAGGAGGTGCTCGCGTCGCCGGTGATCTTCGACGGGCGGAACATCTGGGACCCGACGGAGCTGCGCGGCCAGGGCTTCGTCTACTTCGGCATCGGGCGTCCCTGATTACGGCAGCACCGCGCCCGCCTGGCGTCCGAAGGGCGACTTCGGCCCGAAGCGCAGCGCGTAGGAGGTGAGCAGGAGGCGCGCCTCGCGGTTGCCGATGTCCTCGGCGACCAGCGCGGCGAGCAGCCGAGCGCCCTCGGCGGCATCGCCGCGCTCGACGAGGGCGGCGGCGTGGAGCAGGCGGGCGTCCGCGCTCCTGGGCTCGCTCGCGAACGCGCGGTCCGCGACCGACAGCGCGAGGGCGTGGTCGCCGGAGAGGCAAGCAAAGAACCCCGAACGCGCAGAGGCGCAGGGCAGCCCCGGCGGCA
>JAJXSP010000073.1 GCA_021784515.1 Myxococcales bacterium
CCGATCTGACCGCCCGGGCCTCGAGCTGCGCGCGCAGGAGCTGCACCTCGACATGGCGAAGTTCAAGGCGGCGCTCGACACCGGCAAGTTCAAGGCGCGCGTCGACGCCGAGGCGGCCGAGGGCGACAAGATCGGCGCGGGCGGCACGCCGACCTTCTTCATCAATGGCAACAAGTTCGTCGGCGCGCAGCCGGTCGCCGCGTTCAAGCAGCAGATCGACGCCGCGCTCGCCGCGAAGAAGTAGCTCCCTCCTCCGAGGGGGAGCGCGCTGCTCCCCCTCGCTCCTCCCTTCCCTCTTCGATTTCTGCGCGCCCCACTGCGGCGCCGATTCTCAGCGCGGGGCAGCCCCGCGCGCGCGATGCCGCGGCTCGCGGCCGGGCGGCGGCGGGACCGGCTCGCGTTCCGGGAACGCGGGGATCGGCCGCTCGACCGGGTCGCGCCCCGCCAGCGTCAGCGGCTCCCCGTGGTGCGTGAGGCGCAGGGTCCCCGTGCCGTCGGTGATCTGGTAGGTCGCCGTGCCCTCCGTCACCGTCACGCGCAGGCAGATCCCCCGGCGCACGATCGAGAACGAGAGGCGCGTCAGGCCGTCGGGGAGGCGCGGCGCGAACGACAGGATGTCGGCGTGGTCGCGCATTCCGCCGAAGCCGTTGACGAGCGCGATCCAGGTGCCGGCGAGCGAGGCGATGTGCAGCCCGTCGCGCGCGTTGTGCTCGATGTCCTGGAGATCCATCAGCGCCGCTTCGGCGGTGTAGTCGAGCGCCAGCCGCAGGTGGCCCACCTCGGCCGCCAGCACCGCCTGCGTGCACGCCGACAGCGACGAGTCGCGCACCGTGATGCGCTCGTAATAATCGAAGTTCCGCGCCTTCTCCTCGAGGGTGAAGTCCTCGCTGCACAGCTGCATCGCCAGGACGAGGTCGGGCTGCTTGACCACCTGTTTGCGGTAGAGATCGAAATAGGGGAAATGGAGCATGAGCGGGTATTGCTCGGGCTTGGTGGCCGCGAAATCCCACACCTCGTGATCGGTGAATCCCTCGGCCTGCTGGTGGACGCCCCGCCGCTCGTCGTAGGGAATGAACATGGCTGTCGCGGCGGCGCGCCAGTCGGCCATCTCCTCGGGAGTGACGCCGAGGTCGCGCGCCCGGTCCTGGTGGCGCTGGCAGACGTTCGCCGCGCCGACGAGGTTCCGGCGCGCCATCAGGTTCGTAAAGACATTGTTGTCGGCGACGGCGCTGTACTCGTCGGGGCCGGTGACGCCGTCGATGCGGAAGCGCCCCTGCATGTCGTGGTGTCCGAGCGAGCGCCACAGCCGCGCGGTCTGCACCAATATGTCCACGCCGACGTCGCGCTCGAAGCCGCGGTCGGCGGTGGCGGCGACGTACCGGATCACCGCGTCGGCGATGTCGGCATTGACGTGGAATGCGGCCGTCCCCGCCGGCCAGTAGCCCGAGCACTCCTCGCCCTGCATGGTGCGCCAGGGAAAGGCCGCGCCGCGGAGGCCCAGCTCGTGCGCGCGCCGGATCGCCGCCGGGAGGGTGGAGTGGCGCCAGCACAGCGCGTCGGCCGCCGCCGTCGGCAGCGTGTAGGTCAATACCGGGAGAATGAAGGTCTCGGTGTCCCAGAATGAATGGCCGTCGTAGCCGGTGCCGGTCAGTCCCTTGGCGGGAATGGCGCGGCGCTCGGCGCGCGCGCCCGCCTGGAGCACATGGAACAGCGCGAAGCGCACCGCCTGCTGCAGCTCCGGGTCGCCGCCCAGCTCGACGTCGGAGTGGCTCCAGAACTCGTCGAGGTAGCGCCGCTGGTCGGCGAGCAGCCCGTCCCAACCCGTCTGTTGCGCGGCCGCCAGCGCCGCGGCCACCTGATCGCGCAGCGCCGGCACCGTGCGCTGCTCCGACCAGCCGTAGGCGACGAGCTTGATCAGGCAGAGCCGCTGCCCCGGCTCGAGCACGTCGGTGACGACCACGCGCGCCGCGTCGGGCGAGGTCTCCGACGACACCCGCATTCGCGGCGTGCCGTGGATGACGTGATCCATCGCCGCCGCCACCCGCAGGCCGCTGCGCCGGACGTGGTGGATCAGCACCGCCATCGCCTCGCGCGCGAGGTGCTCCTCGGGGACGAGCGGCGACTCGACGAGGGCGGCGGCGCGCGGATCTCCGGCGAGCGACGTCACCTGCTCGTTGGCGACCAGCTCCGACTGCACCACCACGTTCGCCGGCCCGTCGAGCGGCTCGACCTCGTAGCGGATGCCGACGATCGACCGGTGCGTCAGCGAGACGAACCGGAGCGAGGTCACGCGGACCGTCCGGTGCGCCGGCGACGTCCACTCGGCGGTGCGCTGCAGCGTGCCGGCGCGGAGGTCGAGCAGGCGATCGTGCGCGCGCAGGCTGCCGTAGCGCACGTCGAACGGCTCGTCGTCGACGAGCAGGCGCAGCAGCTTGCCGTTGGTGACGTTGACCACCGTCTGGCTCGACTCCGGCGAGCCGTATTCGGGCTCGGCGTAGGGCAGCGGGCGCAGCTCGTACACGCCGTCGAGATAGGTACCGGGCAGCGCGTGCGGCTCGCCCTCGTCGAGGTTGCCGCGCAGCCCGATGTGGCCGTTGGAGAGCGCGAACAGCGACTCGCTCTGCGCCAGCACGTCGAGGTCGAGCCGGGTCTCGTGCAGCGTCCAGGGCTCGACCCGGAACGACGGGTGGCGAATCATGCGGCGTGCAGGAGATCGGCGACGTGGGCGACCACCACGTCGGCGCCGTGGCGTCGCAGCTCGACGGCCTGCCCGACGCGATCGACGCCGACCACCAGGCCGAAGCCGCCCGCGCGACCGGCCTCGACGCCGGCCAGCGCGTCCTCGAACACCGCCGCCTCGGCGGGAGCGACGGCGAGGGCGCGCGCGGCGGCGAGGAAGGTGTCGGGCGCCGGCTTGCCCGCGAGGTGCCGCTCGGCCGCGACCACGCCGTCGATGCGCGCGTCGAACAGGTCGGCGATCCCGGCCGCGGCCAGCACCTCGCCGCAGTTGCGGCTCGACGACACGACGGCGGTGCGCTTGCCCGCGTCGCGCACGGCGCGGAGGTAGCGCAGCGCCCCGGGGAAGGCGCGCACGCCCAGCTCGCGCATCAGCGCGTGAAGGAGCTCGTCCTTGCGCCGGCCGAGGCCGTGGATGGTCTCGGCGGTCGCCGGGTCGTCGTCGCGCCCCTCGGGCAGCCGGATGCCGCGCGAGGCGAGGAACGAGCGAGTGCCGTCGCTGCGCGGCCTCCCGTCGACGTATCGCTCGTAGTCGCCCGGGTCGTCGAAGCGCACGAACGGCTCGCCCGTCCGTTCCGCCCGCTCGCGCAGGTAGTCGTCGAACATCTCCCGCCAGGCGCGCGCGTGCAGCGACGCCGTCTCGGTCAGCACGCCGTCGAGATCGAACAGGCAGGCCCGGATTTGCGGTGGCAGTCCCAGCGTCGCCTCACCCACGATTCATGCCTCCTCGAGGGCGCAGCCCTCGATGCGAACCCGCCACCGACGACGACATACTTGAATGCGCGAGCGGACACGGAGATCCGCATTGCATCGCACGCGCCCGGGGAGGCGGAGGCCCCCGTCGCTATTGCTGATCGATGATGAAGGTGTCGGGGTTCTGCGTCCCCTGCTCGGGCGCGACCTCGGCCGGCTGGGTACCGGCGAGGAACTTCTCGTCGACGCCGTTCGCCGCGCCGGGCGGCGAAAGCAGGCCCGTCGCCGGATCGATCCGCGCCACCGCGATCCCCGGCGGCTGGAGGAAGGGCTTGGGCGGGACGCCCTTCTCCGCGCCGACCATGATGTCGGTCCAGATCGGCAGCGCCGAGCGCGCGCCCTGCTCGCCGTGGCCGAGGTCGCGCAGGTCGTCGAACCCGACCCACACGCCGGTGACGAGATCGGGCGTGAAGCCGACGAACCACGCGTCGCGCTCCGACGACGTGGTGCCCGTCTTCCCCGCGGCCGGGCGGTGCAGCCGGCCCTTCGCCGAGGCCGCCGTCCCCTCGTCGATCACGCTCTCCATCAGCGACGTGACGAGGTAGGCGATCTCCGGCTGCACCGTCTGGCGGGCGTCCATCGTCGGCTGCACCTCGGCGCCGATCTGCGTCACCAGGATCGGCGCCGCGCGCTTCCCGAGCGCGGCGAAGGTGGTGTAGGCGTTGGTCAGCTCCTCGAGCGACACCGCCGAGGCGCCCAGGCCGAGCGCGAGCGTCTCCTCGAGCTTCGACTCGATGCCGGCGTCGCGCGCCATCGCCGCCACCGGCCCCGGACCGAGGTCGTTCACGAGCTGCGCGGCGACGGTGTTGAGCGAGTGCGCGAGCGCCTGGCGCAGCCGCACCGGCCCGCGGAACTCGTGCGACTCGGCGTTCTTCGGCTTCCACTCGCGGAAGCCCGCCAGCTCGAAGACCTGCGGCGCGTCGTTGAGCACCGAGGCGGGCGTGTACTTCCCCGAGGCGAAGGCGGTGGCATAGACGAACGGCTTGAACGCGCTGCCCGGCTGCCGCTTCGCCGCCAGCGCGCGGTCGTAGCCGCCGGCGTGGAAGCCGTAGCCGCCGACGATCGCCCGCACCTCGCGCGAGCCGGGATCGATCACCATCGCCGCCGCCTGCGGCCCGAACTCCGGCAGCAGCGTCGGCAGCCTGTCGACCTTCGGCAGCGACGGCTCGGCGCGGACGGCCAGCACGTCGCCGACCGCGAAGCGCTTCTCCACCGGCAGGCCCTTCGGGTTGTAGCGATCGTGCCTGCCACCTTGCTCGGGGACGGGCATCGGCAAAAAGCCGCGCGCCGGTCCGGCGTCCATCAGGAGGCCCGGGGTGTTCCCCTTCCCCGCCGTCGACGGCACCACCTGCACCACCACCGCCTCGACGGGGCGCGCCGCCTCGAGCGCCTTGCCGCGCTCCTCGAGCCAGCGGTCCTCCTGCGACCGCGTCGGCTTCTCCACCATCGCGCGCAGCCGCCGCAGCGAGCGCCGCTCGAGCGCTTGCTTCACGTCCACCGCGCGCACCGACTTCAGGTGCTCCATCGGCTTGCGGTACCCCTGCCGCTCGTCGAGCGACTCCATCTCGTGCTCGAGCGACTCGCGGGCGAGCCTCTGGACCGTCGCGTCGCAGGTCGTCCTCACCGTCAGCCCGAGGGTGGCGAGCTTCTCGGCGCCGAACTTCTCGGTGAGGATCTTGCGCGCCTCGTCGACGAACTCGGGCGCCGACCCAAGGCTCGCCGGCGGGCGCACCACCTCGATCGGGCCGTTGGCGAAGCGCTCCGCGTCCGCCTTCGAGATGTGGCCGTAGCGCAGCATCTGCGAGAGCACGTAGCGCTGGCGATCCTTGGCGCGCTCGGGGTGCCGCAGCGGCGAGATCTCCTCGGGCCCCTTCGGCAGCGACGCCAGCAGCGCCGCCTCGCCGGCGTTCACGTCGGAGATCGACTTGCCGAAGAAGAAGCGCGCCGCCTCCTCGACGCCGTAGCGCTGGTGGCCGAAGTAGATCTGGTTGAGGTAGAGGGTGAGGATCTCGTCCTTGGTCAGCTGGCTCTCGAGGCGCCGCGCCAGGATGACCTCCTGCACCTTGCGCTTGATGGTGCGCTCGTTCGTCTCGAGCACGTACGTCTTGACGAGCTGCTGGGTGATCGTCGAGCCGCCCTGGAGGTGCGCGCCCGGGCGCAGGTTGTTGATCAGCGCGCGCAGCATCCCGACGTAGTTGAGGCCGCTGTGCTCGAAGAACTGCGCGTCCTCGGCGTCGGTGATCGCGTGGATCATCACGTCGGGGATCTTCTCGCGCGGCACCACGGTGCGGCGCTCGTCGTAGATCTCGCCGATCAACTGGCCGTCGCGGTCGGTGACGTGCGTGACGACCTTCGGGTGGTAGTCGCCGATGCCGCGCAGGCTCGGCAGCTCGGAGTCGGCGCCGTAGTACACGAACAGCCCACCGACGACGGCCGCTCCGGCGAGCCCGCCGAGGAGCCCGATCAGCAGCAGCCCGCGCACGACGCTCCACCACACCGCGCGCGGCGCCTTGTTGCGCGCGTTCGCCTTCACGCCCTTCGGGCGTCGGCCCCTCTTCGCGGCCGGAGCGGCCACGGGCGTCTTCGTCGTCACGGCGTCCACCTCGGGGGACGAACCGGGAGGCTGGCAGGTCGAGTCGGCCATCGGAGTCGGGCGGATTCGCCTCCGAGGAGCAAGCCACGAGCCGTCTGTGCGGGCAGCGCCAAAGCGCTGAATCCTAGCGCGCCGCCCGTCGCTGGCGCAAAGTTCCGCGTCGCGGGGGACACGGCCGGCCGTGTCCCGGCGGCGACGTCATGGGCGCCACCGCGCCACCACCGCGGCGGCGTTGCGGATGTCCTTGGCGTAGTAGCGCGCCCGCAGCGCGAGCAGCGACTCCTCGTCGAGATCGCCGGGGCGTCCGAGCGCGCGCCGCCGCGCCTCGGTGAGCACGTGGAGCGACACGGCGACGGAGACCGACACGTTGAGGCTCTGCGAGAAGCCGCGCATCGGGACGCGGAACTCGCCGTCGGCGAGCGCGCGCAGCTCGGGCGACAGGCCGATGTGCTCGTTGCCGAAGGCGAGCGCGGTAGGGACGCACGGGTCCAGCTCCTCGACGGTGAGCGGCGCCTCGGGCACCGCCGCCAGCAGCCGCACGCCCCGCTTGGAAAGCGCGCGCGCGCAGGCCGCGGCGTCGGCGTGGCGCGCGACGTCGAGCCACTTCTCGCTCCCCTGCGTCACACGCACCGAGGTGCGAAACCGCTGCCGCGAGCTCACGACGTGCACCGAGAGGGCGCCCATCGCCTCGCAGCTGCGGAGGGCGGCGCCGGCGTTGTGCGGGTCGCGCAGGTCCTCCAGCACGCAGGCCACACCGACGAGGCGACCACGCGCCACCGCGTCGAGCTTCGCGCAGCGCTCGGGGCCGAGCAGCGGTGAAAGGGCGGCGATCACGTCGGCGGGCGGAAAGGCGTCGAGCTCCACGCCGCGCGCTTACCACGGAGTTGACCGTCGGAGAAGCGTGTCCTAACGTCGCCCGCCGATGCGCGAACCCGAACTGCGCGAGCACCTCGTCGAGATCTGCCACCGGATGTACCGGCAGGGCTTCATCGCCGCCGGCGACGGCAACGTCTCGGCGAAGCTCGACGAGGAGCGCGTCCTCGTCACGCCGACCGGCTTCCACAAGGGGTTCATCCGCGCCGAGAACCTGATCATCACGGACGTCCACGGCAGGCGGCTCAAGGGCGCGCACCAGCCCTCGAGCGAGTTCCTGATGCACGAGCTGGTCTACGCCGAACGTCCCGACGTGGGCGCGGTGGTGCACGCGCACCCGCCCATCACCGTCGGGCTCGCGCTCGCCGGCGTGACGCTCGCGCAGTGCGTCCTCTCGGAGACCTGCCTCGTCCTCGGCGCGATCCTCACGGCGCCCTACATGACGCCGACGACCGAGGAGGTGCCAAGCACGCTGCGCCCCTACGTGCGGCAGGCGAACGCCATCGTCATGGACCGCCACGGCGCGCTCACCGTCGGGCGCGATCTCGACGAGGCCTACAACCGCATGGAGGCGATGGAGCACGCCTCGAAGATCACCCACGCCGCGCGGGTGATCGGCCCGGTGTCGCCGCTGCCGCCGCACGAGGTGGACAAGCTGCAGGCGATCGCCCGCAAGTTCGGCATCCCGCGCGCGCCCGACCCCTGCACGCTGTGCAACGCCTGCCCGTCGAGCGCGCTGCCGAAGGGCGACGGCGCCGACGAGATCGTCGAAGCGGTGGTGCGAAAGCTGCGCGGATCGTGAGCGCCCCCGAAAACGAGGGCCGGGTCCCCGCCGGGCTGCGCCTCTTCGACGCCCACGTCCACCTCTTCCCCGACCGCGTCTTCGACGCGATCTACCGCTGGTTCGACGCCCACGCCTGGGCGATCCGCTACCGCCTCCGCAGCGAGCAGATCGTGGAGTTCCTCGTCGGGCGCGGCGTCGAGCGCTTCTGCGCGCTCCACTACGCCCACAAGCCCGGCATGGCGCAGGTCCTCAACCGCTACGTCGCCGAGGCGGCGCGCGCGCACCGCGCGATCGTCCCGCTCGGCACCGTGCTGCCCGGCGAGCCCGACGCCCGCGCGATCCTCCGCGAGGCGCTCGGTCCGCTCGGGCTGCGCGGCATCAAGCTCCACTGCCACGTGCAGCGGATCGCTGCCGACGACCCGCGCCTCGACGAGGTCTACGCCGCCTGCGCCGAGGCCGGCCGCCCGGTGGTGATCCACGCCGGCCGCGAGCCCTCCTTCCCCGCCTACGGCGTCGACGTGCGCGCGCTGTGCGGCGCGGCGCGGATCGAGCGCGTGCTCGAGCGCCACCCGCGCGTCACGCTGGTCGTCCCGCACCTCGGCTGCGACGAGTTCGCCGAGTTCGAAGCCCTGCTCGGCCGGTTCGAGAACCTCTGGCTCGACACCTCGATGGCGGTCGGCGGCGACTTCCCGCAAGCGGTCCCCCCGTCGCTGTTCCCGGGCCACGTCGACCGCCTGCTCTACGGCACCGACTTCCCGACCAACCCGGGCGCGTGGGATCGCGAGCTGAAGGTGCTGCTCGCGGCGCCCCTCGACGAGCGGCAGCGGAGGTCGCTGTTCTTCGAGAATGCCGAGCGGCTCTTTGGCAGTTAAGAGAGTGAATAGCCCGTCGCGCCGGTCGCCGCGACGATCGCCTCGATCAAGGCTTTTCCCTTCAATTTGATCTCCGCGATTTCGTCGTCGGGATCGGAGTCGTTCACGATGGCGCCGCCGATGCCGAACGACAGCTCGCCGGGCCGCGCGACGATGGTGCGGATCGCCATCGCCAGATTCACCGCGCCGGTGGAGGAGAGATAGCCGATTCCGCCCGAATAGACGCCGCGCGGCGCCCCCTCCAGCTCGTCGATGATGCGCAGCGAGCGGACCTTCGGGGCGCCGGTCATCGAGCCTCCCGGGAAGAGCGCGCGGACCGCCTCGAGCGGCGTCACCTCCTCGCGCAGCCGGCCGCGCACCGTCGAGACGAGCTGGAACACGGTCGGGTGCGCCTCGACCGCCATGAGCGACGGGACATGGACCGAGCCGGGCACGCACACGCGGCCGAGGTCGTTCCGCACGAGGTCGACGATCATCAGGTTTTCGGCGCGGTCCTTGTCGCTCTCGGCCAGCTCGCGGGCGAGGCGGGCGTCCTCTTCCGGACTCCGGCCCCGGCGCCGCGTGCCCTTGATTGGGCGGCTCTCGACGGCGCCGTCGGCCGCGACGTGCACGAACCGCTCGGGCGAGGTCGACAGGACGCGCAGATCGCCGAACCGCAAATAGGCCGCAAACGGCGCCGGATTGCGCGCGCGCAGGGCTCGATAAAGGGCCAGCGAATCGACGTCGGCCGCGCAGCGAACCTGGGTGGTGAGGCAGGTCTCGTAGGTCTCGCCGTCGCGCAAGCGCTCCTTCACCCGCGCGATGTCGGCCCGGTAGCGCGCCTCGTCGCGGGCGAGGCGGAAGTCGAGCGGGCCGCGCGGCGACGGCGCGAGCGGCAAAAGATCGGGGAGGTGCGCGAGGCGACGGGCCGTCTCGTCGAGCCAGCCCGCGTCACCGTCGGCGGCGAACAGCGTCACCGTCCGCGCCGCGTGATCGAAGGCGATCGTTCGGCGGGCGCGCAACAGCCAGGCATCGGGAAGGGCCGAGTGGCCGCGCCGGCGATCTCCGCACCACCCTTTCAATTCGTAGCCGAGATAGCCGACGAGGCCGCTCGGAAATTCGAGGGGCGCCCGAGCCCAATCGCCTTCCGCGAGGAGCTGCGCGATGAGGGAAAAGGGGGGGCCCTCGTACACCCGCTCTCCCGCGAACACCCGATTCCCCTCGACGCGAACGTCCTCCGCACATTCCCCCATATAGGAAAACCCAACACCGTCCGCGCTATCGAGCCAAAACGCCTTCTCACTCTGCCCGAACAGACCACAAAACGCCCTCTCGGGATCGATCCACGGGGTCACTCCCCGACTACGCATCTCCCCGAATTCCGGGCGCTCCTGGCCCATGATGACCAGCGCGCCCGCCGATTCCGCTCCCTGTCCGCCGCGCCGTCTCCGGTCGTCATTGCCTGGAAGGGGCGCGATGTCGCCGGGTCGTGACAGCCGGGAGTGACCCAGGAAATTGCCTAGAATCTCCCGACCGCCGTCGCTCAGGATCGACTCGGGGTGAAACTGGACCCCGCAATGGGGCCGCGTTTGATGGGCAATCGCCATGATCAACCCGTCATCGGTCCAGGCGGTCACGCGCAGCGACGGCGGAAGCGAATCGCGATCGAGCACGAACGAGTGGTAGCGGACCGCCCGAAAGCGCTTCGGGACCCCGCGGAAGAGTCCGCCGCCGTCGTGCTCCACCGTCGCCACGCGGCCATGAACCGGCGCCGGGGCATGGACGACGCGCGCGCCGTGCGCCGCGCCAATCGCCTGGTGGCCGAGGCAGACGCCGAGGATCGGCACCTCGCCGAGCCGCTCGATCAACCC
Organism: Myxococcales bacterium; assembly: GCA_021784515.1. GTDB lineage: Bacteria > Myxococcota_A > Polyangia > Palsa-1104 > SHYY01 > SHYY01. The sequence continues at coordinate 10,462 of JAJXSP010000073.1, forward strand.
GGCACAAACCCCGATATCGCCCGCGACCTCCGGCCGCCCCGGGCCGGGCGAGAGGATGACGCGATCGGGGCCCCAGGCGCACAGTTCCTCGACGGTGCGCTCGTCGTTGCGCACGACCCACGGCAGCGCGCCGGTGACCGATGCCACCAGGTGCGCGAGGTTGTGGGTGAAGGAGTCGTAGTTGTCGATCAGGAGGACGCGCAAAGAAGGCTACGGCTCGCCGTCGCCGTCCTCGACCGCCGGGCGCCGCGCCACCTCCGGCTTCCCGCCCGCCGGATTGGCCAGCTCGTTCTGCGGCGCGGTCAGCTTGCGGATCATCTCGAGGCACTCCTTCTCCGGCGACGCCTCGGCGCGGCTGAACTTGAGGCGTTGATTGAGCGCCATGTCGTACTCGTCGTCGGTGAGGCGCCCGCGCTCGTGCATCCGCTTCAGGATGCGGTTCAAATAAACCTCCCACTTCGCATCGGGCGCGCCGTGGCAGAAATGGGTGTAGCGCCGCTTCGGATTGGGCAGGATCGACGAGAACCACGCCGCCTCGCGGGGCGTCAGTTCGCCTGCCTTCTTTCCGAAATAGTGGCGGGCAGCCTTTCCGATGCCGTAAATGCGGGGGCCGAACTCGATCACGTTGAAATAGATTTCGAGGATCCGCTCCTTGCCCAGGTTGTGCTCGACGTACCAGGTGAGGAACAGCTCCTGCAATTTGCGCGAAAGGGTCTTTTCGCGGGAGAGCAGGACGTTCTTCACCATCTGCATGGTGATCGACGAGGCGCCGAGTCTGAAATAGCCGCGTTCGAGGTTCGCCTTCAGCGCCGAGCGGAACTCCGAGGGGATGAACCCCTTGTGGCGCATGAAGGTGGAGTCCTCGGTGGTCATGATCGAATTGACCAGGTACGGGCTCAGCTGGTCGTACGGCACCCAGTCGGGATTGTCGGGCCCGGCGATGAAGGTGAGCCACTCGCCCGGAGTGACCTCGACCGCCTGCTCGAAGCTGCCCATCAATCGCTGCGCCGTCACCTGCGCCGGGGCGTCGATCACCTTGCAGCCGTCGATGCCGACGTTGCCGCCGAGATCGACGCCCTGCTCGAGGTCGGAGAGGTCGATCGCGGCGTGCAGGTCGGTCTCGAACTGCCCCTGGAGGCGGAAGCCCTGCAGCGCCGGGGTCAGCTCCGCGGGCAGCGCAGTAAGCGCGCTCTGGCAGGGCACGGGCGGGACGGTGAGGCGCGCGGTGAAGGCCGGCTTCTTGCCGAGCTTTTCGGCGTCGAGGGCGAGCACGGCGCGCACGCCCCGGAAATCGACGTCCGCCTCCTCGAGGTGCAGGGTCCGCGCGCGCGGCTCGAGGCGCCCCTTCGCCGTCGCCTCGAAGCCGAGGTGCCGCACCGGGTTGGGACCGAGCATCGGGTGGAACACCGAGAGCCCGACCAGCGTCGCGCGCCCCTTGAAGTCGACCGCGTCGTGCAGGTGCTTCGGGTCGACGTTGTCGCCGTGGAGCGTGAGGTCGAGGCGGGCGTCGATCTCCGCCTTCTCGGGGTCGATGACCGGCGTGCCGGCGAGGATCGGCTTCAGCTGGTCGAGGGCGAAGCGGTTGGCGACGAGCGACACCTCGCCGCGCCGCTCCTTCGGGTAGACCTGGCCCGTCGCGCTCCACAGGATGCGCTCGACGCCGCCGTAGCCGCCCTTGAGGTCGATCGCGACGCGCGTGGCGTCCTTCGCGTCGGGCGCGATGCCGCCCTCGATGCCGGAGAGCGCGAAGCCCTTCCAGATCGAGAGCGCGCCGCCGTCGACCGACAGCTCGGGGAAGCCATCGAGGTGGCTGCCGCGGGCGACGAACTTCGCGAGGACGTGGGCCGCTTGCGCCGAGGGGCCGGCGGCCAGCTTGACCAGCACGTCGGCCAGCTCGGCGTGGCCCGGCCCGTCGCGGCGCGCCACCGCGTCGAAGGCGCGCACGTCCACCGAGCCGAGGGCGTCGTCGTCGAGCGACAGCGAGCCGCCCTGCACGCGCACCACGTTCGGGCCGCTGACGGTGCGCGGCCCGCCGGCCCCGCCGCCCTGCTTCGTCGCGCGCAGCCGCTCGAGGATCGACGAGACGTTGTCGTCCCCCGACTCGCCGCGGACCACCACCACGCGCGGACGCTCGAGCGTCACCTCGTCGATCACCAGCCGCCCGGTGAAGAGCGCGGCCACGTCGAAGCGCGCGGTGAGGTGCGGGATGGTCAGCGGGGCGGGCTTGCCGCCGCCGTCGATGGCGAGGTCCCACAGCTCGACCCAGCCCCAGCGCACCGCCACGTCGCCGAGGTGCACCGGTCGGCCGAGCCGCTCCTCGAGCTTCGGCACGGCGCGGGCGCGCACCACCCAGTCGCCGACGGGCGGCACGCTGAGCAGCGCCGCCAGCGGCACGAGGCCGAGGGCGACCAGCAACCCGCGACTGGAGCGGCGCGCCATTCGGCGAAGCTTAGCAGGAGCGAGCGCGCGGGAGCCAATTCCGCGGGCGAGCGCCCGGGCGCGGCCGCGTCAGTGCGCGGTGCAGGAGAGGGCGTAGATGAGGATGCCGTCGTCGTAGCGGTGGCCGGCGATGAGGAGCGAGCCGCCCTCGTCGAGCGCGAACATGGTGCGGGCCGAGCTCTTGCCGCCCTCGACCCTGAACGAGCCGCGCACGACGTGGCGCCCGCCGGCGAGGGTCGCGTGCTCGGCGTACACCAGCTTCCCGTCGCGGCCGGAGGGGAGCTTGTAGTCGGCGCTCTCGCCGGGCTTGAGGGTGTGCTCCTCCTGCGACAGCTGGCGGAAGGTCTTCCAGTGAAGGAAGGGCGGGCGCGTCAGGCGCGCGTTCAGCGGCGCCAGCTCCGGGGCCACGCCGCCCTCCTGCGGCAGCGCCAGCACCACGCGCACCGCGCAGCGCGCGACGTCGGGCGCTTCGGCGCGCGCCTGCGCCGCCACCGCCACGAGGCACGCACCCAGCGCGATGGCCAACCGCGGGGTCCCCAGCATTCCTAGTCCTCCTCGTCGAGCCACACCACCGTGCCGGTGTCGTGGCCGTGGGCGTCGGTGAGATCGAGCACGGTGGCCTGCTCGCCGCTGACCTCGAGCGATTCGATGGAGCAGGCGTCGCCGTGCGGCGGGATCGCCGGCCGGGTCACCAGGAACAGCGCCGCCGCCGCCGCGGCCGCCAACGTCGCCGCGGTCGACGCCCAGATGGCGCGCGCGCGCCAGCGACGGGCGGAGGTGATCGGCGTCGGCGCAGGCAGGGGCGCCGTGGCCTGCTTCCCGATCGCGGCCATGACCGCGTCGGCGACGTCGAAGCCATCGGCCTCCGCGGAGGCGGTGTGCCGGAGCGCGGCGCCCAGCTCGTCCATCGCCGCCAGCCGCGCGCGATCGTCGTCCGACAGCCCCGCTTCGACGGCGGCGCGCGCCTCGGCGTCCAGCTCGCCGTCGTGCAGCCGGTGCAGCCTCTCCATGTCCTCGCGCTTGCCCATCTTCACTTCGCCTTCCGCTGTCCCGCGTCGTCCCCGGCCGCGTCCGAACGCGGAGGTCCACCCGCTTCGACGAACGAGCGCAGCATTTCCTGCATCCGTTTCCGCGCGTGGAAGAGGCGCGACATCACCGTGCCCTCCGAGCAGCCCATCACCTCGGCGATTTCCTTGTAGGAAAGGCCGTCCACCTCGCGCAGGAGGATCGCCGCGCGGTGGTGCTCGGAGAGATGCTCGAGCGCGCGCGCCAGGCGCTCGCGGATCTCCTTGTCCTCGAGGGCGCGCGCCGGGTCGAAGCCGAGGCGGTGGGGCGACACCTCGAAGGTGTCGTCGTCGTCGTTGGCGACCGCCTCGTCGAACTCCACGTGGGCGAAGCGCCGGGCTCGCCGCATGCGGTCGAGGCACAGGTTCGTCGCGATGCGGTAGAGCCAGGTGTAGAAGTTCGAGCTGCCCTGGAACTCGGCGAGGTGCTGGTGGACCTTGATGAAGGCGTCCTGCACCACGTCGCGCGCGGCGTCGGTGTCCTTCAGCATCCCGAGCGCGAGGCCGTAGATGCGGCGCTGGTGGCGCTCGACGAGCGCGCGGAAAGCGGACTGGTCGCCACGTTGCGCCTGCTCGACGAGCTGCTGATCGGGTGGGTCCACGATGGAGTGGCGGACGCGCGACCGATCCCGCGCCGCCGCGGGCACTCTACTGAAGATAGCGGGGCGGCGCCACCCGGCTCGCGCCGTGGGGGGGGAACGTGCAAGCCGGGAGCGCCGCCCCTTCAGCGGTTATGTACGCGATGGCCGAAAATGCAAATCGGTTCGAGGCGTCCGCGGCGGGAGGGCGGGTGAAAAACGGCCGGCAAGACGCCACCGCCCCCGTCGTACGATGGGCCATGCGCGCCCTCCCGCCGCTCGCCCTCCTCGCCGCTTCGCTCGCCGCGCCACCGTCGGCGCGCGCGGACTCGACCATCCCCGACGTCCCCGCCGGCGACGTGGTCCGCCCGTGGAGCGACTACTGCCGCGATCGCCTCGCGCGGGCACGCGAGGAGCTGGCGCGCCTCGAGCCGCGCTTCCGGGCGGCCACCGTCCGGCGCCTGGAGACGCCCGGCGGCGGCCTCGTGCTCGCCGGCCCCGAGGGGCAGAGCGCGACGGTGACCGCGATGGGCGCCGGCGCGACCGAGGAGGGATGGCGCACGGTCGCGCTCCGCGGGTCCGAGCGGCGCGCGGGCGGGCTCCTCGGCGCGCTCGGCCGCGGCGACCGCGCTCACCCCGATCGGCGGTTCGAGTCGATCGCCCGCCGCGCCGTCGACGACTGCCTCGCCGCGGGCCGCCTTTCGCCCGGCGCCGCGCGCTCGCTCGCCGGGAGCTGGAGCTTCACCGGCGACTACGCCTTCGACGGGTGCAACCGCTCGATCGTCCTCCACACCGGCGAGTTCATCGTGGCGAAGGACCAGCGCTCGGTCTACGCGGTGCCGCTCGAGCGGACCTACGCCGCGCACCTCGAGAACGGCATGCTGATCGCCAGCGCCGAGCTGCCCGACAACACCTGCCCGGGCAAGACCTTCACCGAGCGCTGGGTCCTGACACCGTCGGCAAGCGGGCGCGAGCTGCACGGGCAGCTCGACACGACGTGGCTGCGCGACCCGCTGTGCGGCGCGACGTGCGACGTGGACTTCCGGATCGACGCGAAGAGGAAATAGCGATCAGTCGACCTGCTCGGCGCTCTTGCGCAGCTCGGGCAGGAAGTCGGCGCGCATCTTCACGAGGCTGACGTGACGCAGCGGGCGCAGCGTCGAGACGACGTCGCCGCCCGGGCGATCGAACTCGCCCTCGACGGGATCGTCGTCGGTGATGGTGATCACCGTCGTGCGCCTGTACTCGACGCGCGGGCCGGCGCCCCGCTGCGCCCACGCCGACGCGCCGCCCAGCGCGATTGCCAGGAACGCGATCGCCTTGATGGTCATTCGCACACCTCCGTTTCGCGATGAAACGGACGGCGCGCGAGAACGATCTAGAACGCGAGAACGCGCCTTGCTGCCGGCAACGGCATGCGGGACAGTCCGCGCCGGCAGAGGAGGCAGCGATGCGCGCAGTGCGATTCCACGGCGGCGGCGGCAATGAAGTGATCGCGATCGACGAGGTGGCCGACCCGACGCCCCAGCGTGGCGAGGTGCTGGTGCGCGTCCGCGCCGCCGGCCTCAACCGCGCCGACCTTCTCCAGCGGGCGGGGCTCTACCCGCCGCCGCCCGGCACGCGCGCCGACGTCCCGGGGCTCGAGCTTTCGGGCGAGGTGGAGCGCGTCGGCGACGGGGTGACCGCGTGGAAGCCGGGCGATCGCGTGATGGCGATCGCGTCGGGCGAGGCGCAGGCCGAGCGCGCGGTGGTCCACGAGCGGATGTTGATGCGCGTCCCCGAGCGGCTCTCGTTCGTCGAGGCGGCCACGCTTCCGGAGGCGCTGCTCACCGCGCACGACGCCCTCTTCACCCGCGGCGGGC
>JAJXSP010000519.1 GCA_021784515.1 Myxococcales bacterium
GATCACCTTGCCGCTGGCGTCGGCGGTGCCGTCGTTGCCGAAGATCATCCAGCTGCCCATCGAGTCGCACCACGTCCAGACGTACTTGCCGCGCAGCTTGTCGTAGCCCAGCAGGCCGCGCCCGGAAAACGGCATGCCCATGAACGTGCCGGTGTGCTTCTCCTCGGTGAACAGGCCGTTGTTGATCGCCGTGACCTCCGAAGTACCGGTGCCCTCGATCGGCTGCGGGCCCATGTAGAACGTCGCCTTCGAGCTCCACGTCCCGGCGTGCGAGGTGAGCAGCTTGTGATGCTCGTCGGGCGTCATCATCTGCTGCATCATTTCGAAAACCTTCTTCCGGTTCTCGTCGGGGACCCTGGCCGCCGGCGCTTCACCCTTCTTGCCCTTGGGCTGGTCGGCCTTCGCCGCGCCGCCCACGAGGAGCGCCGCGCAAAAGAGCAGCCCACTCCCGATCCGGTAGCCGGTTCGCATGGTCGTTCCTCCTTCGTCGGTGGTTCAGGGTTGCGAGCGCTTCGCGGCGCACTCCAGGCAGGGGCAACCTTCGCGCAGGGCTTGGAAGTCGTAGATGCCCGAGGCGTGTCCGTCGGACCAGCGGATCGAGACCGCGTACTGCCCGACCAGCTCCATCCCCGTCGCCACCACCTCCTTCGGCACCTTCGCCGGATCGAGCAGCGGCACGCCCGTCATCTCCTCGATGCACATCGCGCAGCGGCAGCGCAGGCGGAGGTCGCGGGCGGCGTAGACGGAGCGATGCTGGTCCTCCCACACGAACGTCACGTCGGGGCGGTGGAGGCCGATGATTTCGAGCGGCAGCGGCATTGTTTGATTTCTTCCTTTTGATCGCCGACCGCTTCAAAGCCCCTGCCTCCGGCAGGCGCGGTCGGCGCATCGGGCTACCTTGCCCAAGGCGGCTGTGGCGTGCAAGCTGCGCCGGTGCGACCGACCCGCGTCCACCTGCGCAAGGATCTCTCGCGCCACGTGCGCGCCGGGCACCCGTGGATCTGGGCGGACGCGCTCGCACCGTCGGAGGCCAAGACCGGCGAGGTGGTGGAGGTGGTCGGCGGCGACGGGAAGTTCCTCGCGCGCGGCCTCTTCGACGCGCGCTCGCCGATCGCCGTGCGCGTGGCGACGCTCGACCGCGACGAGGCGCTCGACGCGGCCTTCGTGCGCCGCCGCGTCGAGGAGGCGCTCGCCGCGCGCCGCGGGGTGATCGATCCCCGCGAGACCGACGCCTTCCGCTGGCTGAACGGCGAGGGCGACTTCCTGCCGGGCGTGGTGGTGGACCTCTACGGCCCGGTCGCGGTGCTGCGCCTCGACGGCGACGCGGTGCGCGCCTGGCGGCCGTGCGTCGTCGAGGCGGTCGCGGCGGTGGGCCGCCCGCTCGGCGTGGCGAGCGTGATCGAGCGCTCGCGCGCCGGACGCGCGGAGTTGTTGGACGGCAGCACGCCCGGCGACGTCGTGGAGGTTCGCGAGTCGGGGGTGCGCTTCGCGGTCGACGTGCTGCACGGCCAGAAGACCGGCACCTTCCTCGACCAGCGAGAGAACCGCCGCGCCATCCGGCCCTTCGCCGACGGCGCGGAGGTGGCGAACCTCTTCTCGTACACCGGCGGCTTCTCGGTGCACGCCGCGCTCGCCGGCGCCTCGCGCGTCACCTCGGTCGACAGCGCGGCGGCCGCGCTCGACGGGGCGCGTGACAACTTCGCGCTGAACGGCCTCGACCCCGATCGCCACGAGTTCGCCTGCGCGGACGCCTTCGCCTGGCTCGACGAGGCGCGCGCCGCGGGACGCCGCTTCGGCTTGGTGATCGTCGACCCGCCGAGCTTCGCGCCGTCGGAGAAGGCGGTGGGCAGGGCGCTCGCCGCGTACCGCGATCTCCACGCCGCCTGCCTCGCCCTCGTCGCGCCGGGGGGCGTGATCGCGGCCGCCTCCTGCTCGAGCCACGTGACCGCCGAGGCGTTCCTGGGCGCGCTGCGCGACGGCGCGGCGAAGGCGGGGCGCGCGCTGCGCGTGCTCGAGGTGCGCGGCCAGCCGGGCGACCACCCCACGCTTCCCGCGTTCCCCGAGGGGCGGTACCTGAAGATGATTCTCGCCCGCGCGCGCTAGCGGCGCGCTAGCGGCTACTTCGACTTTCGCTTCGGCAGCTCGAGCGGCAGCGCCGGCACGGGGTCCTCGCCGGCCGCCGGATGGAGGAAGTGGTAGGCGAACCAGCTCGCCAGCACGCGCTTGGTGTAGCCGCGCGTCTCGTCGAACGGGATCGACTCGATGAAGGCGTCCAGCGTCTCGCCCGTCGTTCCTTTGGAGACACGATCTTCCGCTGCGACGCGCAGCCAGCGGTTCACCGCGCCCTCGCCCGCGTTGTAGGCGGCGATGGCGAGCGGCGCGGCCTGGTTGAAGTAGCTCCACTCGTAGCCCAGCTCGCGCGCGCCGATGGCGACGTTGATCGCCGGGTCGCGCAGCGCCTCGCGCGAGTACGGCAGCCCCTGCGCGAACCGCTTCGCCGGCGGCGGCGTGAGCTGGGTGAGCCCGATCGCGTTGGCGAACGACTCGTTCAGGGGATCGAACGCCGACTCCTCGCGCACGATGGCGAACTCCAGCGCCGCCGGCTGCCCGGTCTTGGCGGTGTTCTCGACGATCAGCTCCTCATACCCCCGTGGGTATGCGATCAGCCAGCGCTTGCGGTTCGCGCCCGACGGCCAGGCCCGCGCGTAGTCGGTCAGCGTGTGGCGCGGAATCCAGTGTGAGAGCGCGTACTCGCCGGCGCGGTCGTAGAGCACGGCGGCGAGCCACAGCAGCTCCTGCTGATCCGGGTTTTCGACCGCGACGCCCTTCTCGGGCGGACTGATCCCGACCGCGGCCAGCTCGCGCTTCGCCTCGGGGCCGAGCCCGAGCCGCGCCAGCTCGACGCCGCGGCGGAAGGCCGGCTCGGCGAACAGCGCGCGCGGAGCGAACCGCCACTCGAGATCGGCCGCCGTCGGCTCGGGGTGCGACAGCTCGGCGACCAGCTTCTTCTCGTCGTCGGGCGACTGCTCGCGCAGGCGGTTGAGCGCCGAGAGCGCGTAGTAGGACAACGGGTACTCACGTGCGCAGCGCGCGTAGAGCGCCCGCGCCTCGTCGGCCCGGCCCTGCAAGCCAGCCACCCGCGCCGACCAGTAGAGCGTGCGTCCCGCCTCCCACCAGCCGTCCTCGCGCGGCACCTTCGCCAGCGCCGTGTCGAGCCAGCGCTTCGCCTCGTCGAGGTCGCCCTTGCGGAAGGCGCGGAAGAAGAGGCGGAAGAGCGCCTCGGAGCGGAGGTCGCCCGACGGGTAGAGGTCGGCCAGATCGGCCAGCAGCGCCTTCGCCTTCGCCTCGCACTCGTCGGCGGAGAGCGGCTTTCCGCCGGCCCCGTCGGGACGCGCCATCATCGCCGCCGGCACCACGCCCTTGGTCTCGCGCAGCTTCTTTGCGATCGCGTCGAACGACTCCGCCTGGCGCAGCCGCGCGTCGTCGGCGTAGCTGTGCTTGGGGTGCGCGGCCTCGGCGCGGGCGAAGAGTTCGGCGGCGATCAGCGTCTCGTTGCGCTCGGCGTGGCAGCGGGCGCCCTGGTACAGCGCCTTCATGTGGAGATCGGCCGTCTCGTCGTCGGCGCTTCCTTCGGATGCCTTCGCGCAGGCGGCGACCGCGTCGTCGAACAGCGCGGCCGCGCGCG
>JAJXSP010000074.1 GCA_021784515.1 Myxococcales bacterium
CCGGCGGTTGCCCGTAGCGAATCCGCCCACCCGCTACGCCTCGTTCAGGTCCCCGTACTCCTCGGTGCGCCCGGTCACCACCGCCGGCCACGGCACGCCTGGCCGGCGACAAAACGCAATCCCCGAAGGGGCACGAGAACGAAACGCCGCGGCCGAGAGTGAAAACGAAAAGGGGGCCCGTCCCTCCCGAAAAGCCCGGCGCAGCGTCAGCCCTGATCGTACCGAAGCCCCTCCACCGGACGGAGCCTCGCCGCCGCCATCGCCGGATACAGCGTCGCGCCGAGCACGATGCCCATCGCGGCCACGAACACCGCGACGATCTCCACGGGATTCATCTTCACCGGGAGCTTGCTGATGTAATAAACCTCGGTGTCGAGGCTGATCCCGAATCGCGAGAGGAACAGGCACGCGAGCACGCCCGTGAGGATCCCCGCGAACACCCCGACGACGCCCATGTAGACGCCGATGAAGAGGAACGCCTTGAGGATGCTGCTGTCGGTGGCGCCCATCGACTTGAGGATGGCGATCTCGCGGCGCTTCTCACGGACGAGCATGATTCCATTCGCGATGATCGAGAATCCGGCGACCAGGATGATGAAGCAGAGCACGATGAACATCGCCACCTTCTCCACCTTCAGGGCGGAGAACAGGTTGCGGTTCAGTTCCTTCCAGTCCTGAACGTCGTAGTCGGATCCGAGCGTGGCGCGCAAGCGATCCACCACCGGCTGCGTTGCATCGGCGTCCGGGAGGTGCATTTCGAAGCCGGTGATCTCGTCGTCGGTGCCGAGGAACTTCTGGGCAGCGGCGATGGTCATATACATGTATTTGGTGTCGTACTCGTACATGCCCGAATAGAAGATGCCGGCGACGCGGAATGCGCGCGAGCGCGGCATGGGGCCTGCCGGGCCGATGTCGCCCATCGGCGAGATCACGTTGACGTCGTCGCCGACATAGACCCGCAGGTTCTTGGCCAGCTCGCGGCCGATGACGACGCCGGGGAGGATCTTGCGATCGGGGCCGGGCATGTCGCGCGGCTTCGCCAGCTTCTTGCCGTCGGGGCCCACCGGGACGAAATCGACGCCTTTTCCCTTCGGGCTCGTCTTGGCGGCAGCGCCCCCGTTTTCCTTCCCAACTTCGATTTCGTTCCCGCTCCCGTTTTCGTTCCCACCCGCGGTTTCCCCCTTGATTGCCTTCCCCGCCCCGCTCCCGACCTCCTTCTTCTTGGGGGGAGCCTTGGGCAGGAGGTCGACGTCGGGATCGTCGTCGTCGAAGTCGGGCGGAACGATCGTGCGGAGCTTCTCCGGGTGTTCCAGGTTGTCCAGGCTGCCCAACTCCATGTTCCGCCCGAGGTCGGTCACCTCGCCGATCGACCGCGGGTCGATCCCCTTCAGCACGACGCCGGAGAGGTTCGACTGGCTGGAGATCATCACCTCGTTGGAGATGTACGGCGCCACCTTCGCTTGCGGCGCGGCGGCGCGGATCCGGTCGGCGACGGGGCGGTAATCGGTGAATGGCTTGTCGGGGCTGGTGACGGTGACGTGCGCGTTGGCGCCGAGGATCTTGTGCTTCAGATCCTGCTCGAATCCCGACATCACCGACAACACCACGACGAGCGCGGCGCTGCCGAGGAACAACCCAAAGGTGGAGATGGCGGTGAAGATCGTGAAATGACGGAGCAGCAGCACGAGGAAGCCGATGAGCACGGCGGCGAGCAGTCCGCCGAGGGCCACCCAGTGCGCCGCGCCGAGGAGCCAATAGGCGAACGGGCTCTTGAGCGCCGAGCGGGCGAGTCCGAATGCGGTCGCCTCGCCGATGGCGGCGATTGCCGCCAGCACCAGCGTAATCAGGTGCAGACGCATGCCGCGCGCCTCGAGGCGCAGCAGGTAGCGGCCGGCGATGTCGTGCTCGAGCGCCAAATCAGGCCCCTTCGGGCCGCAGCTGGGGAAAGAGGATCACGTCGCGGATCGAGGGCTGATCGGTGAGCAGCATCGCCAGCCGATCGATCCCGATCCCCTCGCCCGCCGTCGGCGGCATTCCGTGCTCGAGGGCGCGGCAGAAGTCCTCGTCGTAGTCCATCGCCTCGGTGTCGCCCGCCGCCTTGAGCGCGACCTGGCTCTGGAAGCGGGCGCGCTGGTCGATCGGATCGTTGAGCTCGGAGAACGCGTTGGCGAACTCCTTGCCGACGAGGAACAGCTCGAAGCGGTCGCAGAACTCGGGGGTCCGGTCGTTGCGGCGCGACAGCGGCGACACCTCGATCGGGTGCTCGGTGATGAAGGTCGGCTGGATCAGGGTCCCCTCGACGTGCTCCTCGAACAGGTGGGTCAGCGCGTGGCCGTAGTCCATTCGCGTGCCCGCGTGCTCGGTGTGCGGCGTCTCGTGGAGCCGCTGCGTCACGTAGCGCACCAGCGCCTCGCGATCGTCCACCGGCGCGTCGGGGAGCGCCGCGCGCACGGCGTCGCGCATCGACAGGCGGCAAAATGGCGCCTTCAGCGAAAGGGACTGCCCCTGATAGGTAATTTCCGTGCCGCCGCAGACGGCGACGGCGAGGCGCTCGAACAGCTGTTCGGTCAGCACCATCAGGTCCTCGTAGGTGGCATAGGCCTGGTAGAACTCGATGGTGGTGAACTCCGGGTTGTGGAAGCGGTCCATCCCCTCGTTGCGGAAGATGCGACCGATCTCGTAGACCCGATCGATGCCTCCCACGACCAGCCGCTTCAGGTCCAGCTCGGTCGCGATCCGCAAATAGAGGTTCATATCCAGGGTATTGTGGTGCGTGACGAACGGGCGCGCCGCCGCGCCGCCATTGGTGGAAAGCAGCGTCCGCGTCTCCACCTCCACGTAGCCACGATCGTCGAAGAAGCGGCGCATCTCGGTGACGAGGCGCGCCCGCTTGCGGAACACCTCGGCGACCTCGGGGTGCGAGATCATGTCGACGTAGCGCTGCCGATAGCGCGACTCGACGTCCTTGACGTCCTGGCCGCCGAGCAGCTTGCCGGGCAATGGGCGGATCGCCTTGGTCAAAAGGCGCAGCTCCTCGACGCGCATGGCGGCCTTGCCGATGCGCGTCTTGAACATCTGCCCTCGCGCGCCGACGATGTCGCCGAGCTGCAAATCCTTGAGGAGAGCGAATGCCTTCTCGTAATTGACCTTCACGAAGAGCTGGATCATCTCGCCCCGATCGCCGCGCAGGAACAGGAAGGCGACCTTGCCCTTCTCGTTCATCTGCAGCAGGCGCCCGGCGACCGCGTAGCGCGGATCCTGCTCGGCGATCTGGTCCTCCGTCGGGAGCTTCTCGATGTCGCGCGGGACGTCGGCGATGGCGTGCGTGACGTGGAAGTCGTTGGCCCAGGGGTTGACCCCTTTTCCGCGAAGGTCTTCGGCCTTTCGGGTGCGGTGGGCGATCTGGCCTTCGAGGTCGCTGTCGGTGGTCTGGTCGCTCATTTTATTTTCCGCGTGTGTTGGCGTTGGCGTTGGGATACCTGGTTACGCCTTGGCCTTCGCTTTTTCGTTGGCCTGAACCTTCTCCTTCTCTTTCTCCTGCGCTTCGAGGAGCAGGTAGGCGCGAATCAGGTCGTCGAGGTCTCCGTCGAGGATCGCGTCCACGTTGCCGACCTTGATCTCGGTGCGGTGGTCGTTGACCTGGCGATAGGGGGCCAGCACGTAGGAGCGGATCTGGCTCCCCCATTCGATCGCCTTCTTCTGGGCGTGCACGCCGGCGATTCGGGCCTCCTGCTCGCGCTCCTTGATCTCGTAGAGCCTGGCGCGGAGCATCTTCATCGCCACCGAGCGGTTCTTGTGCTGTGACCGCTCCAGCTGGCAGCTGGCCACCACGCCGGTGGGCTTGTGGATCACTCGAACCGCCGATTCGGTCTTGTTCACGTGCTGCCCGCCGGCGCCCCCCGAGCGGAAGGTCTGCCACTCGAGGTCGTCTTCCTTGATCTCGATGTGGATGGCGTCTTCCACCTCGGGCCACACGTCCACGGCGGCAAAGGCGGTTTGCCGGCGGGCATTGGCGTCGAAGGGGGAGATGCGCACGAGCCGGTGGACGCCCTTTTCGGCGCGCAGGAAGCCATAGGCCCAGTCGCCGACCACATTGAAGGTGACGCTCTTGATGCCGGCCTCTTCGCCCGGCTGCTCGTCCATCAGCTCGATCTTGAAGCCGTGGCGCTCTGCCCAGCGCATGTACATGCGCTTGAGCATGTCGGCCCAGTCCTGGGCGTCGGTGCCGCCGGCGCCGGCATTGACCGACACGATGGCGGGGGTGTCGTCGTGCTCGCCCGAGAGCATCCGGGCAAACTCCATCTCCGCGACGGCCTTTTCGATCGCCTGCGCGGCGCCCTCCGCCTCCTTCGCCGAGTCGACGTCGTCGGCCTCGAGCGCGAGGTCGAGGAGGACGGCGGCGTCGTCGAGGGCACGGCGCTGCTTGTCCCACGAATTGACGCGCGACTCGAGGCCTGCCTTCTCCTTCAGCAGGGTCTGAGCGCGGGATTGATCGTTCCAGAAGCCGTCGGCGGTGGAGAGCTCGTCGATCTCGGCGATGCGGCGACTCGAGCGTTCTACGTCAAAGATGCCCCCGGAGCTGGTCGAGCTTGCTCCCGAGGGTGGTCAGCAGGTCCTTGGTCGGCTTGACGTCGAAGTCCACCCGCGGTTCCTACCACAGGCGCGACAGGGACGCTACTTTCTCGCGCGCCCCGCGCAAGGCGACTGCAAGCACGGTGCGGATCCGGTCGCATTGCGACTGCCCGCCTTGAGGCTACTTCAGGCGGACGGTGCCGGGGCCAAGCAGCTTTTCGAGCGCGGTCATCAGCTCGTCCGAGGGCGTGACCGCGTAGCGCTTGGGGAGAATGGCCTCGGTGGTCGAGCGTCCGGGGACGACGAGGAGCAGGACCGTGGTGACGGTGCCGGGGCAACGCTCGAAAACCCTCTTGAGGGCGGCGATCTTCTCGGTGGTCAGGCCGTCGGCGGGGAGAGCGATCGCGATCTGCTTCGTCTTCTCGTTGCGCACCCGCGAGAGAGGGACCGCCTCCTTCATGTGGAGGCGCTTGACCATCGCCTCGCCCTCGCCCTCGCTGTTCACCGTGCCGGTGACCAGCAGCGGCTCGTCCATCTTCAGCACTTCCTCGAATTCGGCGAATGGCTTGGAGAAGCAGACCACCTCCACCTGGCCGCTCGGGTCCTCGAGCGCGAAGAAGGCCATCCGGCCGTTGCCGCTCTTCAATGGCCGTTCCCGGTATTCGGTCACCACGCCGCCGACCGACACCTCGGCGCGGTCCTCCTTCTTCTCCAGTTCGTCGACCCGCGTCGCGCGGAAGCGGGCGAGATCGGCCATGTACCGATCGAGGGGGTGGCCGCTGATGTAGAAGCCGAGCGCCTCCTTCTCGAATGCCAGCTTCTGCTTGGGCAGCCACTCGTCCACATCGGGATAGGCCGGTTCGGGAAGCGGCTTGGCCGGCCCGCCGCCCCCCAGGAGACCGAACAAACTGGTCTGGCCGGAGTCGCGATCGCGCTGGGTCTGCTGCGCCCGCTCGGCGGCGGTGTCGATGGCGGCCACGAGCTGCGCGCGGGCCGGCCCCCACCCGTCGAACGCGCCGGACTTGACGAGGGCTTCGAGCACTTTCTTGTTGCAACGCTTGAGGTCCACGCGCTCGCACAGATCCCACAAGCTGCGAAACGGCCCGGCCGCCTTTTCGCCATCCCGCACATCGATGATCGACTCGACCGCGCCCTCCCCAACCCCTTTGACCGCGGAGAGCCCGAAGCGGATCACCTTCTTCGGCTTTCCCTTCGCGCCCGCCTGCGTCACCACCGAGAAGTCGCTCGCCGACTCGTTCACGTCGGGGCGAAGCACGTCGATCCCCATCGCGCGCGTCTCGGCGATGTTCTTCACCACCTTGTCGGTGTCGTCCTTGTCGCAGGTGAGGAGTCCGGCCATGAACTCCTCGGGATAGTGCTTCTTCAAATAGGCGGTCTGATAGGTGACCAGGCCGTAGGCCGCCGAGTGCGACTTGTTGAAGCCATAGCCGGCGAAGGCCGCCATGAGGTCGAACACCTCGTCGGCGACCTTCTCGTCGACTCCGGTCTTGCGGGCGCCGTCGAGGAAGCGCGCCTTCTCCTTCTCCATGACCTCCTTTTTCTTCTTGCCCATCGCGCGGCGGAGGAGGTCGGCCTGTCCGAGCGAATAGCCGGCGAGCGCCCGGCTGATTTGCATGACCTGCTCTTGATAGACGATGACGCCGTAGGTCTCTTTGAGGATCGGCTCCATCGCGGGGTGCTGGTAGACCACCTTCTGGCGGCCGTGCTTGCGGTCGATGAAGTCGTCGACCATGCCGCCCTCGAGCGGGCCTGGGCGGTAGAGGGCGCCGGCGGCGATGATGTCCTCGAACCGGTCGGGCTTGAGCTTCTTCAAAAGCTCCTTGAAGCCCGAGGACTCGAGCTGGAACACGCCGGTCGTGTCGCCCTCGGAGATCATTTTGTAGACGCTGACGTCATCGAGCGGGACGGCGATGAGGTCGAAGTCGGGCTTTTCACGGTGGATGAGCTTCACCGCGATATCGATGACGGTGAGGGTCTTCAGGCCGAGAAAGTCGAACTTCACCAGGCCGGCCTGCTCGACCTCGTCCTTGGCGTACTGCGTGACGAACTCGCCCTTGGGGCCGCGGGAGACCGGCACGAAGTCCCACAGCGGCGTCTCGGAGATGACGATTCCGGCGGCGTGCATCCCGTCGTGGCGATTCAGCCCTTCGAGCGCCTGGCCGATGTCGATCAATTCCTTGTACACGCCACCCGAGTCGTACAGCTCCTTCAGCTTGGGCTCGGCCTCGACCGCCTCCTTGAGCGGCGGCGACTTTCCCTGCACCGGCTCGGGGACGAGCTTCGCCACCTTGTCGGCCTCGGCGAACGGGATGGCCATGACGCGGGCAATGTCGCGAATCACGCCGCGCGCCTTCAACTGGTGCATCGTGACGATCTGCCCGACGTTGTTCTTGCCGTATTTCTCGGTGACGTACTTGATGACCTCGTCACGCCGGTTCATGCAGAAATCGACGTCGAAGTCGGGCATCGAGACGCGATCGGGGTTGAGGAAGCGCTCGAAGAGGAGGTGGTACGGCAGCGGGTCGAGATCGGTGATCCGCATCGAGTAGGCGACCAGCGAGCCGGCGCCCGAGCCGCGGCCCGGCCCGACCGGGATCCCCTGCTTCTTGGCGTAATTGATGAAGTCCCAGACGATGAGGAAGTAGCCTGGAAAATCCATCTTGCAGATCACCTCCATCTCGATCTGCAACCGGCTCCAGTAGGCCTCTTCGTCCACCCGCTTGCCGACCTTCGCGAACTCCCCCAGGCGGGTCTTCAACCCATCTTTGGCGACCTGCCGGAAGTAGGTGGGGATGTCCATCCCCTCGGGCACCTTGTACTTCGGGAGGAAGGTCTTCCCGAGCTTCAGCTCGACGTTGCAGGCGTTGGCGATCTTGACGGTATTTTCGAGAGCTTCGGGGATCTCCCTGAAGTAGGCGTTGAACTCGGCCGGGCTCTTGATGTAGTAGGCGTCCTTCGCGTGGTGCAGGCGCTTTTCGTCGTGGATCGTCTTGCCCTGCTGGATGCACATCAGGATCTCGTGGGCGCGGGCGTCGGCGCGATTCACGTAGTGGCAATCGCCGGTGGCGACCAGCGGAATGCCGGTCTCGCGCGACATTCGGACCCAGGCCTCGTTCACCTTCTCCTGCTCCTCGAGGCCGTTGGGCTGGACCTCGAGGTAATAGCAGCCGGGCTCGAAGAGGTCGCGGTATTCGAGGGCGACCTGTTTCGCGCGCTCGTATCCCTCCTTCATCAGGGTCTGGGCGACCTCGCCGCCGAGGCAGGCCGACAGCCCAATCAGCCCCTTTCCGCGCTCGCGGAGGAGCGGCTTGTCGATTCGCGGGTGGTAATAGAAGCCCTCGATGAAGGCCATCGAGTTCAAATAGCGGAGATTGGAGAATCCCTCCTCGTTCTTCGCCAGGAGGATCAGGTGGTGATTGCGCCGGTTCTCGCGGTTCTTGCGGTCGTCGCCCGCGACGTAGGTCTCGCAGCCGAAGATGGGTTTGACGCCGTGGGCCTTGGCCTTCTGGAAGAAGTCGACGGCGCCGAACATGTTGCCGTGGTCCGTGATGGCCACCGCGCCCATGCCGTATTCCTTGACCTTCGGGAACAGCTCGGGCAGGCGGATCGCGCCGTCGAGGAGGGAGTACGCCGTGTGGACGTGGAGGTGCGTGAACTCGGCCATGGCGGGTAGGAGGTAGCCGATCGGGCGCGCGAAATCCATCTGGCGCTTTCCCGGCGAGTCGGTAGGGTTCGGGCGCATGGACGAGATGGACGAGGTTCGAGCGCTGGTGCGCGGCGTGCGCGAGCACCTTGCGTGGCTCGAGCGCGGCGGCGTGACGGGGGTGCCGCGACGGAAGGGGCTGGTTCCGGCGGCGCGGGCGGTGGTGAGCGCGCCGGTGGTGAGCGCGCCGGTGGTGAGCGCGCCGGTGGTGAGCGCGCCGGTGGTGGAGGCGGCGGCGCCGCCGCGGATCGTGCGCGCCGACGGACACGGGCGGGAGGGGCTGCGCGTGATCCGCGAGGACCTGGGCGAATGCTTCCGCTGCAATCTGGCGCCGACGCGGAAGAACATCGTGTTCGGCGTCGGCAGCCCGGACGCCTCGCTGGTGTTCATCGGCGAGGGTCCGGGGATGGACGAGGACCGCACGGGCGAGCCCTTCGTGGGCAAGGCCGGCCAGCTGCTCGACAAGATGATCGTGGCGATGGGCCTCCTGCGCGAGGAGGTCTACATCTGCAACATCGTGAAGTGCCACCCGCCGGGGCCGGGCACGTCACCCAACCGCGCGCCCGAGCCCGACGAGATCGAGGCGTGCGAGCCGTTCCTGCAGCGGCAGCTGGCGGCGATCCGCCCGCGCCTGCTGGTGGCCCTCGGCGGCGTGGCGGCGAAGGCGCTGCTGCACACGACAGCGGGGATCATGGCCCTGCGCGGGCAGTGGAAGAGCTACCAGGGGGTGCCGCTCATGCCGACGTTCCACCCGGCCTACCTGCTCCGCTCGCCCGACAAGAAGCGCGATGCGTGGAGCGACCTGCAGATGGTGATGGCGGAGATGGACCGCCTCGGGCTGCCGCGACGGTCCACGCCCGCGCGCTGAGCACGATCAGCGCGAGCGCGACGGCGAGCCACCAGGGCGCGGCCGGGCCGCCTCCGATCGCGCACCCGCCCGATGGCGGTGACGGGCCGGCGCCGGCGTCGGGCGCGCAGGTGGGCGCCGTTTTGGAGAGCTCGAGCGCGAGGTCCGGCGCCGCGGTCTCGTCGGTGGCCAGCACGAACGTCCGCGGCCCGTCTCCGACGGCGACGAGGGACGGGAGCGTGCTCGCGAGGACAGGTGGTCCGGCGCCGTCGATGGCCCACGCGAGATCGGGCGACAAGGCGGCGAGGTTCGCGACCACGTCGCCGCAGCCGGCCACGGGCACGCTGCGCCACGCGATGCCATAGGGCGCGAGCGGAAGCGGCGCGATGGACGGCACCACGCCGACACCGGGCGGCGAGGCGCGCACGTCGGACCGGCAGCCCGCGGTCGCTGGGTCGTAGTGGGCGCCGTCGTCGGCGGCGCATGCGTGGAGGTTCCACTCGCCGAACTCCACGAGCAGCACCGCGACGGGGGCTCCGCCGGCTTGCGCGACGCCGGCCATGGCGTCGCCGCGCGCCGCCATCGCCTCCCACAGCGACCGCACGACGCGCGGGTCGCGGGCGCGATCGACCATGAATTTCACGAACACCAGCTCGTCGTACTCGTGTGTGCCGTCGACGGTGTCGAGCGGGATCTCGGGGTGGGCCAGCAGCGCCGCGAAGTGGGCGTCGGTCTCGGCCTGCAGCGACGGGTCGGTGAAATCGGCGTGCTCGACCCAGGCCGCGGTCGCCTCCTCGATCCACGCCGGCAGCGAGGCCGAGTAGGCGTACTGGATCGCGTGGTGCGCCTCGTGGCCGGCGGCCGCGGCGAGCCGCGTCGGCGACACCAGCGCGGTGCGCGGGTCGAGCTCGATCCAGGCGCTCGCCGACGGGAGCTTCCCGACGTCCTCGGCGTGGGTGAGGCCGCGCGCGCCGTCGAGGCGGCGCAGGTAGACGTCGATCCGCCCGTCGCCGCCCTGCCCTCCGTCGTCGAGCGGCGCGCGCATGCCCACGACGTCGATCCATCGCGCCGCCACCTCGTCGAGCCCGGTGGCGGCGGCGTCGGCGTCCGCCGGCCCGTGCGGCGGCGCGTCGACACCGTCGAGCGTGTAGTGCACCCGGAAGCGCGCCGTGTCGCGGAGCTGCTCGGGACCGCTCAGCGTCGGGCGGAGCCCCAGGAGGAGCGTGGCGAGGAGCGGGAGCACGGAGGCGAGGCTACCGACGCCCAGGCAACCGGGCAAGCGGCTCCGCGGTCAGACCATGCGCACCATGCGGACCAGCCTCAGACAGAAGCGCTCGTCCCACGCGCCGTCGGCGAGCGTTCGGCAGCAGATCCCGCACGCCAGGGCCTGGCCCTCGCGCCGTCGCTGGCGGAACACCATCCGCCCGCACGACGGACACTCGTAGAGCCAGCGGTCCCGGGGCTGCTGGTTCCGCTTGTAGTCGTTGGAGTGGAACACGCGGATGCCCCGGAGCTGCGCCTCGCGCTTGAAGTGATGGTTGTGGCCCGAGGGCAATCCTCGACGGTAAAGATAGAGATGCAGCATCTCGTGCTCCAGCGTGGCGACGGCGTCCTGGTAGCCGTAGCTTCGAAAGTGGAAGGTGGAGATCTCGATCAGGCGGAGCCCGTAGGTGATGCGCCCGGTGAGCCGGCGTAGGAGGGGGTTCCACTCAATGTGGTAGTCCTCCGGAAGAATGCCCTCGAATTTCTCCCGGTTGGCGGCTCGATAGTGCTTCCGCAGGTGGGCAAGGACTTCGTCATCGGTCACCTTCTCTCCTCCCGTTAATCGAGTCGTTCCAGGAGGTTAGCCGAGTCCTGCCCGCGCGCAAAAGAGGCTTTTGATCCACGCTCGAAAAGGCCGCGCTGTGGCGACCGGCCCACGCCGTTGCCGCAGCGCTACAGGACGCAGGTCGCGGTCGAGCAGGCGGCGAACGGAGCCAGCTTGCCGAGGGAACAGCACGACTCCATCGGCGCGCAGCCCGCGTCGCCGTGGCACATCGCGCTGCCGTGGAGCGGACCGGCGCAGTCGGGAGCGGCGGCGCAGGAGGCGCCGATCCACGGGCGATAGCAGCACACCTTGTTGTCCGGGCAGTCCTCGGGGCCGTCGCAGTCGAACCTCAGCGCTGCGAGGCTCGGGCAGGCGTTGGCGGCGGGGGCGCAGGCGCCGCTGGCCCCGAACGTGGCGGTGCAGCAGCCCTCCGACGGGAGCGCGCACGGTGCGCTGCCGCAGGCCACCACGGGCGCCAGGTCGGGCGTGGCGTCGAGGTCGCTCGCCGCACCGAGGTCCGGCGACGCCGCGAGCGCGACCGACGCCGCGTCTTCCGGTGTCGCGGGATCGAACGCGCCGGCGGCGGGTGACGTCGATTGGCAGGCGGCGAGGGCGAGGGCGATGAGCACGCCCGCGCGCAAGCAAGGCGAGGACATCCGGAACTCCGCAACGAAGGCCAAGGCTAGACGCTCATCGTACCGTGGAATGGAGCGCCCGTCGATGCGGCGCCCGGGACACGCGCGGGAGGGCGCCCGCCGCGTTGACCCCGCGAGGCGCCGCGCGTAGTCTCCTCGCCCCATGCAGATGCTGCCCATCGACCCGTCGGTCGTCGAGGAGTGTCGCGATCTCGCCGCCCGCGTCGCCGACGGCGTGCACAGCTTCATCGACCGCCACACGACCTGCTCCATCGAGCGCACGGTGCTGCGCGCCTACGGCGTGGACGGTGCCGACCCGGACGGCGTGCCGCTGGTGAACACCTGCGTCGAGCGCTTCGTGAAGACCGGCCACGCCGGGTGCGGCATCGCCTGGTTCCTCGGGCGCGCGCTGGCGCGGGGCGCGGCCGACCCGCAGGAGGCGGCGGAGGTGCTCGCCTACG
Source organism: Myxococcales bacterium (assembly GCA_021784515.1). Classification (GTDB taxonomy): domain Bacteria; phylum Myxococcota_A; class Polyangia; order Palsa-1104; family SHYY01; genus SHYY01. The sequence goes on from JAJXSP010000074.1 coordinate 12,047, forward strand.
CGCCCGAGACGGACGACGGCGAGGGAGGCCCCGACCTCGCCGCGGTGCGCGCCGCGCTCGCTCCCCACACCGCCCGCGCGCTCGAGCGCATCGATCGCGCGCGCGCTTGCCGCGAGTCGAATCGCGGGCTCCTCGCGCCGTCGTCGCAGCCGGGCACGCCGTTGAAGTACGTGATCGTCGCCACCGGCAACATCTACGACGACGCCGACCAGGCGCGCGCGGCGGCGCAGGCGGGCGCCGACGTGATCGCGGTGATCCGGTCCACCGCGCAGTCGCTGCTCGACTACGTCCCCTACGGCGCGACGACGGAGGGCTTCGGCGGGACCTGGGCCACGCAGGAGAACTTCCGCATCGTGCGCGCCGCGCTCGACGAAGAGCAGGACCGCCTGGGGCGCTACCTCCAGCAGGTGAACTACTCGTCGGGCCTCTGCATGCCCGAGATCGCGTGGCTCGGCGCCGTCGAGCGGCTCGACATGCTGCTCAACGACGCGATGTACGGGATCCTCTTCCGCGACATCAACCCGCGCCGCACGCTGTGCGACCAGTACTTCTCGCGGCGCATCGTCGCGCGCGCGGGGATGGTGATCAACACCGGCGAGGACAACTACCTCACCACCGCCGACGCCGTCGAGGCGGCGCACACCGTCGTCACCTCGCAGTTCATCAACGAGGCCTTCGCTCGCCGCGCCGGGCTCGTCGACGAGCAGATGGGGCTCGGTCACGCCTTCGAGATCGACAAGTCCCTCGAGGACTCGCTGCTGTACGAGATCTCGCAGGCGCAGCTGGTGCGGCAGCTCTTCCCGCGCCACCCGATCAAGTGGATGCCGGCGACGAAGCACAAGTCCGGCGACATCTTCTGGAGCCATCGCGTCGACGGGCTGTTCGACCTCGTCGGCGTGGCCACGCAGCAGTCGATCGAGCTGCTCGGGATGATGACCGAGTCGATCCACACGCCCTTCCTCCAGGACCGCTTCGCGGCCATCAAGGGCGCGGCCTACACCTTCACCGCGGCGCGGCACCTCGCCGACGAGCTGCGCTGGAACCCGGACGGCAAGGTGGTGGCGCGGGCGCGGCAGGTGCTCGCCGACGCGCGCGACCTCCTGCGCGTCGTCGATCGCGAGGGGCTCTTCGCGGCGATCGCGCGCGGAGTGTTCGCCGACGTCAAGCGCCCCGAGACGGGCGGCAAGGGGCTGGGCGGCGTGGTCGAAAAGACGCCCGGCTACCTGAACCCGATCCTGGAGGCGCTGGAGGGGAAGTAGGCTGGCTCAGCGACGGGAGGCGATCACGGGCAGGTCGCCTTGATCCCGGCGAAGCCGAGCAGCCCGACGAAGTTCTTGTTCAGGCAGGTGTGGACCGAGGCGCCACCCTGCGTGATCGTGCAGCAGTTGGGAGCCTGCGAGTTGGCGGCGCCCGAGGTGCAGTCGTTGTCGTTGTGGCAGAGCCGGTCCATGCCGCTGCGCTTCTGGATGTCGAACGTCGGCGCGCAGTCGGTGGGCGCGGCGGTGCACATCGCGCCGCCGTTGAACATCGCATTCTGAACGTCGACGCAGCAGGGGTTGCCGCCGCACTGCTCGGGCCCGTCGCAGGCGATCGTGAGCGCGCCGTCGCCGCACGAGTCCATGCAGGTCGCCGACGCCATCCCGTTGCCGAACGTTGCGCAGCACTTCTGGCCGAGCGGGCAGGTCTGGTTGCCGCACTGGATGCCGGCGTCGGCGGGCGGCTCGGGCGGCTGCGCGAGGTCGGGCGTCTCCACCGGCGCCGCCATGTCCTCGAACTCGATGATCGCCAGGTCGGGGCCGGGCGTCGCCTGCATCGCGAGATCCGGGCCGGGCGCCGCGACCTGGGCCATGTCGGGGCTGTCTCCCGTCCCGGTTTGAAGGCCGCTGCCCCCGCAGCCGGCGACGGACAGAGCGAAGGCACAAGCCAGGGTGAAACGCATCGGTCGTCCTCCTATGAGGAGGACGAGTAGAGCAAAGGCGCGGCGGGATCACAAGCGCCCGCCCGACGAAGAACTAGCGGCCGGCGCGCCGAAGCAGCTGGTTGCCCGGCCCCCACGACAGCACCAGCTCGCCACCGTCGTCCGAGACGGTGCCGTTGTAGCTGTCGAGGCGCCGCTGGCCGTTGTCGCACGCAGAGCGATCGGCGTGGTAGCCGACCTCGCGCAGCATCACGCGCTCGCCCATGCGGTCGCCGCGGATGTCGTAGCGCGTGATGGTCTCGAAGCGATCCTTCGAATTGCAGGAGAAGGTGCCGTCGCCGCGGACTCGCAGCACGCGGCGCTCGTACCAGCCGCCGATCCCGTCGTCGCCCTCGGTGAGGTGCCACTGCTCGCGCTCGATCCGCTCGTCTCCCTCGGCGTCGATCGACTTCAGCTCCCACTCCCAGGTGCCCGCGACGGCGGCGTGGCCGGCCACGCGCGCGGTCGCCGCGTCGGCGGGCAGCTCGAGCGCCGTGCGCACCACGTCGCCCGCCGCGACGCCATCGCGCCGGTGGAGGGTCTGCCCGGCGTCGGGCCCCCACTGGAGGCGCATCGTCCCGCCGCGGACCACGCCGACGTAGGCCACCAGGTTGCGCGCGCCGTCGTCGCACGGGCTCGGCTTCGTCACGAATGCCAGCTCGCGGAGCACCAGCCGCTCGCCCTCGAGGACGCCGGCGACGCGCACGCGGGTGAAGCGCGTGAAGTTCGCCTTCTGGTTGCAGCGGAAGAGGCGCTCGTCGGTGGAGCGCACGGTGACCGTCCGATCGTAGTAGCCCTTCACGTCGTGGCCGGTCTGCTCGAGGTGCCACTCTTCGTGCTCGACGCGCTCGTCGCTCTGCTGCTCGTCGACGGAGGAGAACGTCCAGTCCCACACCCCCGCCGCCTGGGTCCCCGGGCCGGCCGCCTCGGCGGGGCGCAAGGAGCGCGTGGCCGAGCGTGCGGCACGCGGCGCGTGGGCGCAGCCGCCGACGAGAAGGGCGGCGAGCGCAGCCGGGGCCGCGGCGAAGCGGACGGCGACGGACGCGCGGTGCTGCATCGGACCTCCATGGCCCGCATCGACGCGCGAGCCCACTGAAAACATTAGCACGCGCCGTCGGGGCGGCTAATCGACGGAGCGCAAGGCTGCGTGGCCGTTGTCGGTTGCGGGCGGTGGGCGGGGCGTCAGCCCACCCGCGCCGCGTCGAGGTAGGCGTCGGCCACGCGGCGAGTGATCGGTCCCGGGTGGCCGTCGCCGATCGTCTCGCCCTCCGGCCGATCGAGCACCACGCGGACGACCGGCATGACGCCGCGCACCGAGCTGGTGATGAACACCTCGTCGGCGTGCACGAGATCGAGCGGCCACAGCTGCACCTCGTCGGCCGAGACCCCGATCCGCCGCGCCGCCGCCATCACGTGGCGCCGCGTGATCCCCTCGAGCAGGCCCACCGACAGCGGCGGAGTCGCCAGGCGACCCGCGCGCACCGCGAACAGGTTCGACGACGATCCCTCGGCCAGCCGCCCGACGGTGTCGCACATCAGCGCCTCGTACGCGCCCTTGCGCCGCGCCTCCGAGATGGCGAGCACCGAGTTGAGGTAGTTGCCCGACTTCACCTGCGGGTCGAGCGTGCCCGGGGCGTTGCGCCGCGCGCCGACGATCGCCAGCGCCACGCCGTCGCGGTACAGCGCCTCGTCGGGCAGGACCAGCGGCTGCGCGAGCACCACCAGGCGCGGCTCGTCGGCGAGCGACGGGTCGAGGCCGATCGGGCCCGAGCCCCGCGTGACGACGATCCGCACGTAGCACTCCACGCCGACGGCGCCGATCGCGTCGAGGGTGGCGCGGACGATCGCCGCCCGCTCGGGGAGCGCCATCTGGAGGCGCGCCGCCGACCCGGCCAGCCGCTCGAGGTGCTCGTCGAGGAAGCAGGGCCGCCCGCCGAAGGTGCGCAGCACCTCGTAGACGGAGTCGCCGTAGAGGAAGCCGCGGTCGAACACCGGCACTCGCGCGGCTGCGGCGTCGATCACCCCGCCGTCGATCCAGACCTTGGCGCCCATGGTCAGGTCAGCCCCAGCCTCATCTTCCACACCATCGTCAGCGCCTCGAGGAAGATCTTCCGCGACGCCATCAGGGAGGGACCTTCCCGTCCCCCCTCTCCCGGCCGAGCCGGGCGAGCCTCCCCCCACCGCGCGAGGACCGCGCGGGTCCCTGCCACCGACGGCTTCACGTGAGCCCCAGCCTCATCTTCCACACCATCGTCAACGCCTCGAGGAAGATCTTCCGCGACGCCATCAGGGGGG
>JAJXSP010000520.1 GCA_021784515.1 Myxococcales bacterium
GCGCGACCAGCACCGCCGCGCCCGCCCCGCCGAGGAGCGCGCGTCCGAGCTGCGCCGCGGCGGCCGCGTCGAGCCCCGCGCGGGCGACCAGCGCCGCGCTCGCCGTCGCGAAGGCGGCGATCACCGCCAGGTAGGATGCGAACAGCCCGCTCTGCATCCGGCGACGCGCCATCGCCCGCACTCTGCCTCGTGTCGCGCGGTTTTTCACCTATCCTCTCCCCGATGCGTCGAGCGACCGCGCTGCTCCTCGTCCTCGGCGCCGCCGGGTGCGCCGTCGAGCGGCTGGAGATGCACGGGCCGCCGCCGCGCCCCTTCGACGCCCTGGTCGTCCCGGGCTGCCCGAGCCGCCCCGACGGCACGCTCTCCGACTGCCAGCGCGACCGCGCGATCTGGGCCGCGCTGATCGTCCGGCGCGGCTGGGCGCGCCGCGTGATCGCCTCGGGCGCGGCGGTGCACACGCCCTACGTCGAGGCCGAGGCGCTGGCCGCGGCGATGGCGGCGCTGGGCGTCCCGGCCGACCGCATCTGGATCGAGCCCGACGCGCTCCACACCGACGAGAACGCCTACGACTCGGCGCGCATCGCCCGCGCGCTCGGCGACCGCACCATCGCCGTCGCCTCCCACCGCGGCCACGCAGCGTGGGCGTGCCGCCTCATGCTCGACTGGGGGCAGCCCTGCGCCGCGATCTCGATCGACCCGGCGCAGGTCGCCGCCGAGCGGCCGCGCGTCGCCGCGCTCCTCGACGGGGTGCGCACGCCGCGCGCGGCCTCCTTCCGCGATCTCGGCGAGCGCGAGCGTGACGAGGCCCGCCGCGCCGGCCGCGCGCGCCGCCCGCCCTCGGCGATCCTCTACCCGGCCATCGGGCTGCTCGATTCGATCGGCGAGCCGTGGATCCCGCACGCGCCGCTCCGCACGCCGCTTCAGACCTGGGCGCAGCGCGCGACGACCGTTTTTTTGCCCACCCTCGGTGCGCGTGGCATGGTGCGGCCGTGACGGAGCGTCGGCCTCCCCTCCCCACTCCGCTCGTCGAGCGCCTGCGCCCGGTGCGCCTGCTCGCGCTCGACGTGGACGGCGTGCTCACCGACGGCAACCTCTACTGGTCCGACGGCGGCGGCTGGTCGCAGCGCTTCTCGGTGCGCGACGGCTTCGGCATCAAGCTCTTGCAGGAGCGCGGCATCGAGATCGCGATCCTCTCGGGCGGCGACCTGCGCGCCGGCCGCGAGCGCGCCGCCAGCCTCGGCATCCGCCACGCCTTCTTCGGCGTCCGCGACAAGGTGGAGCGCTACCACGAGCTGGCGCGCAGCCTCGACGTCACGCCCGCCGAGACGGCCTACGTCGGCGACGAGCTGGTGGACGTGCCGATGATCCGCCTGGTCGGTTTCGGCGCCACCGTCCCCGACGCGGTGGACGAGGTGCACGACGCCGCGCTCTACGTCACCCGGCGCCCCGGCGGCGACGGCGCGGTGCGCGAGGTGTGCGACCTCATCCGCGCGCACTCCGAGCGCGGGAGGTAGCGGTGGCGACGCACCCGATCGTGCGCCTGCTCGCGACCGACCCGAAGCGGGTGGTGGGCCTGATGTCGGGCACCTCGCTCGACGGCATCGACGCCGCGCTGGTCGAGGTGCGCGGGCACGGCGCCGAGGCGAAGGTGCGCCTCGTGCGCTTCCTGACGCTGCCCTTCCCGCCCGGCGTGCGCGAGGCGGTGGAGGCGCTGCTCGATCCGGATCGCCCGTCGCTTCGCCAGGGGGCGGCCGAGGTCTCGACGCTGAACTTCCACCTCGGCGCCGCGTTCGCCGAGGCCGCGGCGGCGGTGGCCGGCGACGATCCGATCGACCTCGTCGGCAGCCACGGGCAGACGGTGTGGCACCAACCGCCGTGGATGAAATCGCGCGTCGATCTGATCGCCTCGACGCTGCAGCTCGGCGAGCCGTCGGTGATCGCCGCGCGCACCGGCGCCGTCACCGTGGGCGACTTCCGCGTCGCCGACGTCGCGGTGGCCGGCGAGGGCGCGCCGCTGGTCCCCTACGCCGACTGGGTCCTCTTCCGCAGGCCGGGCGAGGTGCGCGCGCTCCAGAACATCGGCGGCATCGCCAACGTGACGGTGGTGGGCGACCGCCTCGGCGACGTGTTCGCGTTCGACAACGGCCCCGGCAACATGATCATCGACGCCCTTGCCGCCCGCGCGACCGCCGGCGCCGAGCGCTTCGACCGCGACGGCGCGCTGTCGGCGCAGGGCCAGGTGCTCCCCGACGTGCTCGCCGATCTCCTCGACGACGACTACCTCCGCCGCCCACCCCCGAAGTCCACCGGCCGCGAGCGCTACGGCCGCGTCTTCGTCGAGCGCCTGGTGGCGCGCTGGCCGCGGCGGCGCCCGGTCGACCTGCTCACCACCGCGGTCCACTTCACCGCCGAGGCGATCGCGCTCTCGGTGCGGACCTTCGTGCAGCCGCGCGCCTCCGTCGAGGAGGTGCGCGTCTCGGGCGGCGGCGCCCACAACCGCACCCTGATGGCGCTGCTCGCCGAGAAGCTCGCCCCGCTGCCGGTGCGCGAGTTCGACGAGGCGGGCATCCCGGCCGACGCCAAGGAGGCGGTGGCCTTCGCGCTGCTCGCGGTGGAGGCGGTGCACGCCTCCCCGGCGAACGTGGTCGCGGCGACCGGGGCGCGCCGCCCCGCGGTCCTCGGCAAGATCTGCCTGCCGCCGCAGTAGCGGGTCGCGGCGCGCCTGCGGAAGCGGAAAGGAAGGAAGCGGAAAGGGGACGGGAAGCGGAAAGGGGACGGTACTCGAAATCTCGATTCCTCGCTCAATCGCGGAGGAAGCGGAAAGGGGGAACGGAAAGGGGACGGTACTCGAAATCTCGATTCCTCGCTCAATCGCGGAAAGGGGACGGTACTCGAAATCTCGATTCCTCGCTCGGGAGGCCGCTACCCGGGCGGCGCGGCTCCGAGCGGGTCGGCGTAGACGGCGTCCACGGAGATCGCCACGCCGAGCGACTCCAGGCGCAGCGACTGGCCCGACCGCGCCTCGGCGAGCCGCCAGAAGTCGCCCTCGCGGTGATACACCTCCAGCCGCTGCTCCTTCTGCGACACGAGGACGTACTCGCGCAGAGACAGGAGACGGCGGTAGTGGGCGAACTTCTCGCCACGATCTTCGGCGCTGGTCGAGTCGGAGAGCACCTCCACGATCACCGTCGGGTTGACGATGCCGTGCGGATCGTCGCTCGCGCGCTCGATGCCGCCGCACACGACGCTGAGGTCGGGATAGGTGGCGCGATCGGTGGCGCGGATGCGCACGCGGGCATCGGAGGACAGCACGACGCACGGCCGCCGAGCCTCGGCCAGCGCATTGCGAAGCTCGCCTCCGAACGACATGGCGAGCCGCGCGTGCTCGATCGTGCCGCCGGCCATCGCCCACACTTCACCTCGCAAATACTCGTGCTTCTCCGCGGCCGTCTCTTCGGCGGCCAGGTACTCCGCGTAGGTCATTCGGAGCTTCGGCGCTGCGCCCATGGCGAAACCATAGCACCAACAACCGGGCCCAGGCCCGACGCCGCGGCCGCGGCGCCCCGGCCTCAACTTTCCGCCCGGCGGCGGCGCGGGGACGGCGGCGCGGGCGGGGACGGCGGCGCGGGTATCGAGCGACATGGTAATTGACCCCCAAACGACACTACTTCTGACCCCCCT
>JAJXSP010000075.1 GCA_021784515.1 Myxococcales bacterium
GATCAGGTCGAGCGCCGCGGCGGCGGCCTCCTCGGTCTCGGCGACCACCGCGGCGACGGGATCGCCGACGAAGCGCACCCGGTCGGTGCACAGCGGGTGCTCGTCCTGGCTCACCGGCAGGATGCCGTAGGGGATGGGCGTGTCGCGGCCGGTGAGGACCAGCTTCACGCCCGGCGCGGCGGCGGCCTTCGCGGTGTCGATCGACCGGATGAGGGCGTGCGGCAGGCGCGAGCGCAGGATCTTGCAGTGCAGCATCCGCGGCAGCGAGAGGTCGTCGGCGAAGCGCGCCTGCCCGGTCACCCGCGAGCGCGCGTCGACGCGCCGCCGGGGCACGCCCACCACCCTGGTCTGGTCAGCCACGGTCGGCCCCCTCGTCCTTGCTGCAAGGCAGCATCCGGCGCGACGCCTCCTCGACCGCGTCGAGGATCTGGTGGTAGCCGGTGCAGCGGCAGAGCACCCCCGAGAGCGCCGCGCGGATCTCGTCGCGCGTCGGCCGGGGCTTCTCGTCGAGGAGCGCCTTCGCGGTGAGCAGCATCGCCGGCGTGCAGTAGCCGCACTGAGCGGCGCCGAGGTCGGCGAAGGCGGCCTGCAGCGGGTGGAGCGGCGGGCCCTGCGGCTCGGGGCGGACGCCCTCGCGCGGCGCCAGCTCGGCCAGCCCCTCGATGGTGCGCACGTCGGCGCCCTCGGCCTCGACGGCGAGCACGAGGCACGAGAGCACGGGCTTGCCGTCCATCAGCACCGCGCACGCTCCGCACTCGCCCAGCTCGCAGCCGTGCTTGGTGCCGGTCAACCCGAGATCCTCGCGCAGCACCTCGAGGAGCGTCTTGTGCGGCGCGAAGGCCACCTCCACCGTCTCGCCGTTGACCCGCAGCGCGAGGTGCACCTTGTTCGGCGTCGTCATCCAACCGGTTTGTCCGACGGAGGGACCCCGAAGTCAAGCAACCCCGGGGCGATGGGGCGGTGCTACCCGAGCGGCAGCGCCTCCCGGGCGGCGAAGCGCACCAGATCGGCGATCGAGTGCACCCGCAGCTTGTGGAACACCCGGCTGCGGTGCGTCGCGACCGTCTTCGCGCTGATGCAGAGCTGCCCCGCGATCGCGCCGTTGCCAAACCCGCGCACCAGGAGATCGAACACCTCGCGCTCGCGCTCGGAGAGGGCGCCGAGCGGCCCGTCGTCGGTGCGCCGGCGCATCCCGCGCAGCATGCCGCCGACGACATTCGACGACACGTGGGGCGTCACGTACTGGCCGCCCGCGGCCACCTCGCGGATCGCGCCCGCCAGCTCGGCGATCGGTTGCGCCTTGATGACGTAGCCGTGGGCCCCGGCGTACAGCGCGCGCGCGACGATCTCCTCGCCGTCGAGCATCGAGAGCACCACGACGCGGGCGGTGGGTGCCCGCAGCGTCACTTCGCGCACCGCCGTCGGGCCGCCGACGCCCGGCAGACACAAATCGAGCAGCACCACGTCGGGCAGCGCGCGCGCGATCACCGCGTACGCCGACCGCGCGTCGCGCGCCTCGCCGACGAAGGCGAACTCCTCCTGCTGCGCCAGCGCCGCGCGCAGTCCTTCGCGGACGACGTCGTGGTCATCGACCAGCACGATGCGGATCGCCATGCCGATCCCCTTCCCCCTACCAAAGCGTAACGGCGCGGTCGCGTCAATGGGCTTGCAGTCCGCTGCCGTGTCGGCGGCGCTTCGTCAGCCCTCGGCCGCGCTCGACGCCACCGGGACGAGCTCCTGCACGGTGTCGAGGAGCGCGCCGAGGCGGAACGGCTTTGGCAACACCGGCACGCCCACGAGTCGGACGAACCGTGGATGGGCGGTGCATAGGAGGATGGGCAGGTGTGCGAACGCGCTCTCCGCGCGCAAGAGGGAGATCAGGCGCGCGCCGTCGAGCCGAGGCATCTCGAGGTCGATGATCGCCAGGTCCGGTCGCACGCTGCGGGCGACGCGCAGCCCCTCCTCGCCGTCCTCCGCGAGCACGACGGTCGCGCCCATCGTCTCGAGGGCGGCGAGCATCAGCTCGCGGATCGACTCGTCGTCGTCGACCACCAGGATGATCGGCGGCCGTCTCGGGATCGCTCTTCGCGCCAGGCTCGTCTCGGTGTCCGCCATCGCGCCCCTCCTCTTCGAACGGCCTCCGCTCGCCGCGCGCGCTCGCGGGTCGGCTGGCGCTGGTTGTGAGCATCAGCGTGGGCCCGTACAGTCGGTTGGACGCAGTATTTTTGCAGTTCGCGCGGTGGCGCCCCGCCTTGCTCGCGCTCCCGTCAGTGGTAGCGTTTTCACCTTTGCCTCGGGAGGCTCGATCTCCGGATGACTGCCCGCACGTGGAAGGAGGCCCTCCGGGGCCGCATCGAACCGGCGCTCGACCGCGAGATCGACGTCTTCGAGACGGAGATCGAGCTGCGCAAGCAGGGCAAGCTCGACGAGAAGCTGTTCGCCGAAACCCGCCTGCGCCGCGGCGCCTACGGCCAGCGCTACGACAACGGCCGCCGTCACGACGGGCGCGAGGACCGGACGCTCGCCTACCCGTCGGGGGCGCTCACCAAGGGCCCCGCGACGCTGTGGGACGCGCCGGGGATGCAGCGGATCAAGATCCCGTTCGGCCGCGTCACCCCCGAGCAGATGGAGGCGCTCGCGGAGGTCGCCGAGGAGCACGCCGACGGGATCCTCCACGTCACCACCCGGCAGGACTTCCAGCTCCACTTCGTCCACGTCGAGGAGACGCCGACGATCATGCGCCGCCTCGCCGCCGTCGGGATCACCACGCGCGAGGCTTGCGGCAACACCGTGCGCAACGTCACCGCCTGCCAGTACGCGGGCGTCTGCCCCGACGAGCCGTTCGACGTCACGCCCTACGCGCACGCGACGGCGTACTTCCTCCTCGGCCACCCCGACACGCAGGACTTCGGCCGCAAGTTCAAGTACGCCTTCTCGGGCTGCGGGCAGCACGCCTGCGCCCTCGCCGCGATCCACGACGTCGGGCTGATCGCGAAGACGCGCGTCATCGACGGGCGCACCGAGCGGGGCTTCGCCTTCTACGTCGGCGGCGGCCTCGGGGCGGTGCCGCAGCAGGCGCAGCTGTTCGACGAGTTCCTGCCCGAGCGCGAGCTGCTGCCGACGGCGCAGGCGATCGCGCGGGTGTTCGCGCGGCTGGGCGAGAAGAAGAACCGCCAGCGGGCGCGCCTCAAGTTCCTCCTCGCGCGGCTCGGCCTCGACGAGCTGCGGCGGCTCGTCCTCGAGGAGCGGGGCAAGCTCACCCCCGACCCGCGCTGGACCGCGTTCCTCGATGACCTTCACGCCGGGACCGACCGGCCGCTCCGCCCGGCGGCGCCGCTTTCGCCCGGGCCGCGCCCCGACGGCTTCGACGCCTGGCTCCGCACCAACACGCGCCCGCAGCCGCAGGCGCACTACGTGGTGGCCACGGTGCGCCTGCCGCTCGGCGATCTCTCCTCGGCGCAGCTGCGCGCCCTCGCCGCGATCACCCGGCGCTTCGTCGGCGACGCGGCGCGCACCACCGCCGAGCAGAACATCGTCCTGCGCTGGGTGAGCGAGGCCGATCTGCCCGAGCTCTACGCTGCACTGCAGCAAATCGGGCTCGCGGCGCCGGGGGCGGGGACGATCGTCGACATCACCTCCTGCCCGGGCACCGACACCTGCAAGCTGGGGATCTCGTCGTCGCGCGGGCTGTCGCAGGCGCTCACCGGTCACCTCGCGGCGCGCCGTGACCTCGACCCGGCGGTTGCTGCGATGCACATCAAGGCTTCGGGCTGCTTCAACGCCTGCGGGCAGCACCACGTCGCCGACCTCGGCTTTCTCGGGGTGAGCCGCAACGTGGGCGGCCGCCGCGTGCCGCACTTCCAGGTGGTCCTCGGCGGCGAGACGGCGAACAACGCCGGCGCCTACGGGCTCCCGATCGGCGCCGTGCCGTCGAAGAACGTGCCGAAGGTGGTGGACCGGATCACCGAGCGCTTCGTCGCCGAGCGGACGGAGGGCGAGTCGTTCCAGGCGTTCGTGCAGCGGTACGGGAAGGCGCGCGTCCGCGCCGCGATCGAGGATCTGATCGACACGCCCCGCTACGAGGCGGCGCCCGATTTCTACTCGGACTGGGGCGACCCGCGCGAGTACACGATCGGCGACCTCGGCGCGGGCGAGTGCGCGGGCGAGGTGGTGTCGCCGACGCAGTTCGGCCTCGGCGCCGCCGAGCGCGAGGTGTTCGAGGCGCAGCTGGCGCTCGAGGCGGGCGAGGCGGCGCGCGGCGCGCGACTGGCGTTCTCCTCGATGGTGCGGGCGGCGCGGGCGCTGGTGCAGGCGGTGCTGCCCGAGGTGCCCGACGAGCCCGAGGCGGTGGTGCGCGAGTTCCGCGCCCGCCTGCACGAGACGCAGGTCTTCCACGACCCGTTCGTCGGCGACAAGTTCGCGCAGTACCTCTTCCGCGTCGCCGAGCAGGCGGGCGGAGGGGCCGACACCGTCGACGGCGCGCGGCAACGGATCGCCGAGGCGATGCTGTTCATCGAGGCCGCGCACGCCTGCCACGCGCGCATGGCCGAGGGGGTGGCCTGATGGAGGCACAGCGGATCCAGGTGAAGCTCTTCTTCGCCGGCGGCGCGCGACCCGAGCCGCGCGCGACGGTGGCGCTGTTCCACCGCATCATCCAGGAGCGGCTCCTCGACGGGCTGCTGATCGACGTGACCGACTACGGCCACGTCCACCACGGCCCGGGCGTGATGTTGATCGGCCACGAGGCGAACGTCGCCACCGACGAGGAGGGCGGGCGCCCGGGCGTGCTCTTCGCGCGCAAGCGCGAGGTCGCGGGGAGCTTCGCGGAGCGGCTGGCCTCGGCGGCGCGGTCGGCGCTCGCGGCGGCGCAACAGGTCGAGCAGGGGCTCGGCCTCCCGATCGACGCGGGCGAGCTGCTGGTGCGGCTGAACGACCGGCTGCTCGCCCCCGACGACGACGCCAGCATCGCCGCCGCGCGGCCCGGGCTCGACGCGCTCGGGGCGCGCCTGTGGGCGGGCGCGCCGACGGAGACGATGCGAGTCGGCGCGGACGGCCGGCTCGCCGTGACGCTCCGCTGCCGGGCGCCGGCCGACGTGGCGACGCTGCTGGCGCGCCTCTCCTGACCGCGAGCCGCGGGCCGGCGGTGCGACGCGCGATCGCTGCGGACCGCGCCGGCCCGTCGAGCCCCCGCGGTCCCGTCGTGTCGGCGGCTGGCACCGGGAACAATCCCAGCGCATAACGAGTATCATCACCCGTCGAGGACGACGCCGAGCCGAATTGACCGCGCCGTTGGCGCGCTCATCAGCGCCCCCTGGGTACGGGGGCTTCCCGCGGAGGTGCCATGCTGCGTGCGATCGTAGGCTTGCTCAAAGGACTGGTGGTCGGCGGAGGCGTCGCCTACGGGCTCATCACCCTCCACCTCGCCGGCAGCGGCTGGCTGGCATACGTGGCGTGCGCGCTCGTCGGTGCGCTGGTCGGCGTGGTGTGCGGCCGAGCCCCGTGGAAGAGCGAGACGATCTGGACGCCGGTCGTGAAGATGATCGTCGGCGCGGTGATCGGCGGCGGCCTGTGCGCGCTCGCCCGCAGCTTCCTGCCCGAACCCGCCGCGCTGCAAGTGACCGTCGCGGGTCAGACGCTCACCTCGCACAGCGGCCCGGTGCTGGCGACGGCGATCGGCGTCCTCTACGGCATCTTCGTGGAGATCGATGACGGCGGCGCCAGCGCCGATCAGAAGCGCCAGGCACTCGCCGCGAAGAAGAAGTAGCCCGCTCCTCCTAGGAGCCTGTTGGAGTAATGCACCTACTGCGGCCCTCGATCCGCTCGTCCATGCTTCGTCGCTCCTCCTCGGATCACGGAAAGTAGTCCAGCGTCGTCTCCTCGCCTGGCCGGCGGCTCGAACGCCTCGCTACGGCACCTTACCCAAACAGGCTCCTACCCGCGCGGCGCCCGGCGGCGCCGACTCCTCCACACCCCGAGCAGCCCGACCCCGAGCAGCAGCGCGAGGGGGCCGTTCGGCCGCGCGTCACGGCCACCGACGGCGCAGCCCCCGACCTTGGGCGGCGGCGGGTTCGCGCCCGTGCCCACGGCCTTCACCGTGACGAGCGGCAGGTTGGGCAGCCCCGCCTGGTAGATCGATAGCGTCGCCATCGCGTCGCCCATCGCCGACGGCGTGAAGGTGACCGGCAGGTTCACGGCGCCGCCTCCGGGCGCGAGGGTGATCGCGACGGTCGCTCCCGCCGCGAGCGCGAACTGGGGGTCGCTGCTGGCGAGCTTCTCGAGCGTGACCGGGTGCGCGCCGACGTTGCGGATCGTCACGATGACCGGGTCCGAGGTGGCGCCGACCTGCACGATCATGAAGTCGAGCGACGCCGGGCTCACCGCGACCATCGCCGCGGTCGAGGTCCCGGTCAGCATCACCGACACCGGCGTCACCGACGGGTCGGTGCTCGCGATGTCGAGCGACGCTTCGAAGGTCCCCGCGGTGAGCGGCGCGAAGGAGACCATCGCCTTGATCGCGTGGTTGGGCTGGAGCGTCTGCGCCTCGCCGCCGCTGACGCTGTAGGGCCCGCCGTTGCCGCTCACCTTCAGCGCCGCCAGCGCGAGCGGCGCGTCGCCGTTGTTGGTGATCACAACGGTCTTCTGCTGCGAGCTGCCCACCTGCTGCGTGTCGAACGGCAGCGCCATCGGCGGGGAGACGATCAGCCCCGCCTGCACGCCGGTGCCGCCCATCCGCAAGCGCACCGAGGGCATCTCGGGATCGTCGGAGAGGATGTCGACGTACGCGCTCTCGACGGAGTCCATGCTGGGCGTGAAGCCGACGGTGAAGCTGGTGGAGCCGCCGGGCATGAGCATGGTGCCGGGCGCCGGGTCGCCCACGATCGGGAAGTCGCCCGGCTCGGCGCCGTCCGGCGTAAAGCCCATGATCGTCAGCGGCTGGTTGCCCCCGTTGGCGATCGTCACCGTCTGCGGCATCGCGCTCTGCCCGACCGGCGTCGTCTCGAAGGCGAGCTTCACCGGCGTTACCGAGAACATCGGCGCGCTGCCGGCGCCACTGAGCGGGACGGGGATCGACTGCACCTTCGCGTCGTCGGTGGCGATGACGATCTGGGCGCTCTCGGCGCCGACCTTCGACGGCGAGAAGGTGATCGGCAGCAGCGTCGCCGACGGAGCGCCGTTGTTCCCCGCGCGCACGACGAACGGGCCCGCCAGCTGCGGCGGCACCGAGAAGTCGCCGGCGTCCGCCCCGGTGAAGGTGACACTGGTGACGGTGAGCAGGCCGGAGCCGCTGTTCTGCACCATCAGGTTCTGCATCGCTTGCATGCCGACTCGCACGGCACCGAAGTCGAGCTTGTCGGGCGACACCGAGGCCATCGCGGTGGTGCCGTTGCCGCTCATCGGCACGCTCTTCATCGGAGCGCCCGGATCGTCGCTGGCGATCGCCACCTGGGCGGAGCGCGCCCCGGCGGCCGCCGGCGTAAAGACCACCGAGAACATCGCGGACTGGCCGGGGGCGAGCGTCGCCGGGAGGGCCGGCTTGGTGAGCCCGAAGTCGCCCGGGTTGGCGCCGCCGACGGAGATCGACGAGAGGTGGAGCGGCGAGTAGCCGTTGTTGGTGATCGCCACCGGCGCCGACGACGAGGTGACGCCGACGCGCTCGTCGCCGAAGATGATGGTGCCGGTGTCGAGCCCGAGCAGCGGGTCGCCGGCCACGCCGGCGATCGGCGCGGTCAGCATTGGCGCGTTCGGGTCGTTCGAGGCGACGGTGAGCGTGGCCCTGGCCGGCTGGTTCTTCGCCGTCGGCGCGAAGGCGACCTGGAAGGTGAGCGACTGGCCGGGGCCGAGCGCCTTGGGCAGCGCGGGCACGCCCGTCAGGCTGAACTGCGCTGCGTCGGGCCCGGAGATGGAGATCGCGCTGACCGAGTCCATGCCGCCGCCGGCGTTGGTCACCGTCGCCGTCGCCGACGCGATCGGCTGGCCGAAGAGCACGCCGCCGAGGGAGAACGTCGCCGGCGCGACGGCGATCTTCGGGCCGATCGCCTTTCCGGAGGCGTTGATGGAGACCACGCCGCCGCCGTTGCTTAGCATCACGGTCACCAGCGCGGTCCGCTGGCCGCCCGCCATCGGCGCGAACACCACGTCGACGGAGAAGCTCACCCCCGCCGCGATCGAGAGCGGCAGCTGCGGCGCGTTCTGCACGAGGAAGTCGGCCGTGTCGGGGCCGGTCATGGTGATTGTCTGGACGTTCACCTGGGCGCCGCCGGTATTGGTGAAGACGATCGTCTGCGGCGGCGACATCCCGCCCGTGCCGGTGTCGGGGAAGTCGAGCACCCCCGGCATCGGGGTCAGCGCCGCGGCGGCGGGCGCGGACAGCCCGACGGCGATGGTGAACAGCAGCGTACCGGCCCGCGTACCCATCATGTGCAACCTCCCTCGCTCGGCCAGGGGCGAATTCGCCGGTCCGCGATGGTACACCCGTTCGGCGGCAGGTCGGTTGCTGCGTTGCAAAAAAAGGGGCCCCCACGACGGGGGCCCCTTCGACGATCGCGGGATCGCGACCGGGGACGGACTACATCCCCATGCCGCCCATGCCGCCCATGCCGCCGCCGCCGCCGCCGGCGTGCTCGTGCTTCTCCTCCTTGGGCCGCTCGGCGACGAGCGCCTCGGTGGTGAGCATGAGCGAGGCGACCGAGGCCGCGTTCTGCAGCGCGGTGCGCACGACCTTGGTCGGGTCGATGACGCCGGCGTCGATCAGGTCCTCGTAGACGTCGGTGGCCGCGTTGTAGCCGTAGGCCCCTTTGCCTTCCTTGACCTTGTTGACGACGATCGAGCCCTCGACGCCGCCGTTCCCGACGATCTGGCGCATCGGCTCCTCGCAGGCGCGGCGCACGATGTTCACGCCGAACATCTGCTCGGCCGGGATCTTCACGTTCTCGAGCACCTTCAGCGAGCGGATGAGCGCCACGCCGCCGCCCGGGACGATGCCCTCCTCGACCGCCGCGCGGGTGGCGTGGAGCGCGTCCTCGACGCGGGCCTTCTTCTCCTTCATCTCGGTCTCGGTCGCGGCGCCGACCTTGATCACCGCCACGCCACCGACGAGCTTGGCGAGCCGCTCCTGGAGCTTCTCGCGGTCGTAGTCGGAGGTGGTGTCCTCGACCTGGGCCCGGATCTGCTTCACGCGGCCGTCGATGTCCGCCTTCTTGCCGGCGCCGTCGACGATCGTCGTGTTGTCCTTGTCCACGGTGCAGCGCTTGGCGCGGCCGAGGTCCTTCAGCGTGATGTTCTCGAGCTTGAGCCCGAGGTCCTCGGTGATCGCCTGGCCGCCGGTGAGGATGGCGATGTCCTTCAGCATCTCCTTGCGGCGGTCGCCGAAGCCGGGCGCCTTGACGGCGCAGGCGTTGAGCGTGCCGCGGAGCTTGTTCACGACCAGGGTGGCGAGCGCCTCGCCGTCGACGTCCTCGGCGACGATGAGGAGCGGCTTGCCCGAGCGGGCGATCTGCTCCAGCACCGGGAGCAGGTCCTTCATGTTCGAGATCTTCTTCTCGTGGATGAGGATGTAGACGTCCTCGAGCACCGCCTCCATCCGCTCCGCGTCGGTGACGAAGTAGGGCGAGAGGTAGCCGCGGTCGAACTGCATGCCCTCGACGACCTCGAGCGTGCTCTCCATCGACTTCGCTTCCTCGACGGTGATCACGCCCTCCTTGCCCACCTTCTCCATCGCCTCGGCGATCATGTTGCCGATCGTGTTGTCGCCGTTCGCGGAGATGGTGCCGACCTGGGCGATCTCCTTCTGCCCCTTGGTCGCCTTCGACTGGTCCTTCAGGTTCGCCACGATGAGGCCGACCGCGTGGTCGATGCCGCGCTTGATCTCCATCGGGTTGTGGCCCGCGGCGACCATCTTGCTGCCCTCGCGGAAGATCGCCTGGGCGAGCACGGTGGCGGTGGTGGTGCCGTCGCCGGCGATGTCGGAGGTCTTGCTGGCGACCTCCTTCACCATCTGCGCGCCCATGTTCTCGAACTTGTTCTCGAGCTCGATCTCCTTGGCGACGGTGACGCCGTCCTTGGTGACCGTCGGGGCGCCCCACGACTTCTCGATCACGACGTTGCGGCCCTTCGGCCCGAGGGTGACCTTCACCGCGTCGGCGAGGGTGTTCACGCCCGCGAGGATCTTGGCGCGGGCGAGCTCCTGGAAGATGATTTCCTTGGCGGCCATCTGGGTGTCTCCTTGATGTCTCGTTGGTGGTGCTGACTACTTCTCGATCACGCCGAGGATCTCCTCCTCGCGGAGGATGAGGTGCTCCTGGCCGTCGAGCTTGATCTCGGTGCCCGAGTACTTGCCGAACAGGACGCGGTCGCCGGCCTTCACGTCGAGCGGCCGAACCTTGCCGTCCTCGAGGACCTTGCCGTTGCCGACGGCGACGACCTCGCCCTCGACGGGCTTCTCCTTGGCGGTGTCGGGGATGATGATGCCGCCCTTGGTCTTCTCCTCCTCCTGGAGGCGCTTCACCACGATGCGGTCCTGCAGCGGTCGAATCTTCATGGAACCTTCCTCCTCACGGGTCTTTGGCGGGATTCGGAATGT
The DNA here is from genome assembly GCA_021784515.1 of Myxococcales bacterium. Classification (GTDB taxonomy): domain Bacteria; phylum Myxococcota_A; class Polyangia; order Palsa-1104; family SHYY01; genus SHYY01. The sequence goes on from JAJXSP010000075.1 coordinate 10,580, forward strand.
CGGGATGGACGATCGTTAGCACTCGCTCCGTCTGAGTGCTAACAGCCCGCATTGTAAGCACCCTCGCCGAGGTAGCAAGACCCCCCGCCGAAATTTTCCGAAGCGGCATAACTCCCGACAGCCACGGCGAAACCGTCACCGCCCTGCGGCGTCTTGCGCGGATCGCGCCTGACCGGCGTGCGCCCGCTCGTCCGCCGTCCCGGCAGGCCTCGGGATCGCCCCCGCGCACCGTTGAAGGAGCGGGCGAAGCCGGCCGTCCAACTTGAGCGAACGTCGTAGGTGGTCGAAAATCAATGATGGGCGGTGATTTCGCCCCGTTCGCAGGAGGTAGATTCAGATGGACGTCGGCCCGTTTCGTTCGGTCAGCGAGTTCTTCCACGACGCCCTCGGTGAGGCCATGCGGAACCAGGGCGTGGATACCAGCGAGATGACGGAATTCTATCTCGTGAACCTGCTTTCCGACTATACGAAGGCTCCCCTGGATGACGCCCCGCTTGCGCTTCGCCTGAGCGCCGCCTCGACGGCCCTCCCCGAGGAGCGCGCCCGGGCGCTGCGCGAGATCGGTGACCAGTCGCTCTACGTCTCCGGGTTCTTCGCCGATTCGCTGCAGCGCAGCCTCGTCGACGTGGACTACTACATCGCCATCGGCGGCGGCGCCTACCGGCAGCTGGCGCGGATGAGCACCGGCGGCCGGCCGTTCGCCGACGTGTACGACGAGCTGGCGGGCAAGTTCCCGCGCCTGGTGGACGTGCTCGCCGAGGTGTCCGAGGGCACGGCGATCTCCTCGGATCGCGGCACGGTCGCGCTGTACGAACGCTGGCTGCGCACCGGCTCGACGTGGATCGAGCGGAAGCTGCGCGCCAAGGGCGTGCTGCCCAAGCCGGGCGAGACGCAGTGACGACGCGCGTCCTGGCCGAGGTGCAGCTGGCGCTCGAGGCGCTCTACCGCGTGGCGCCGGGCTCCGACGTGCGCGACCACCTCGTCAGCGAGGAGCACCGCAGCGCGCTCGGCCTCGCCCGCGCGCCGCGCGAACAGCTCCTCCTGCGCGAGGCGGCCGGCGAGCTCGAGGTGGGCCTGTTCATCGATCCCGAGACGCTGCGCCGCCTCGAGCCCGGCCTCGCCGACGAGAACCTCGGCGAGTTCCTGCTCGCCGTCGAGGGCGTGAGCCACTTCGTGTACGTGATGGAGCGTGCCCGCGCCGAGCGGCCGTTCTCGGCGCTCGAGCTGGAGCTGCAGGCCGAGGTGGACAAGTACCTGCTCGTCCTGGTCATCGCCTGGACGGTCCGCCGCGCCGCGCCCGACCAGCTCTCGTGCGAGCTGCGGGCGCGCCTGTTCGGCGGCGCGCGGCTCGACGACGGCCTCAGCGCCGAGGAGCGCGACCGCTACGCCACCGCCAACGCCGCCGCCGAGGGCTACGCCGCGTCGCTGGAAGCGCGTTATCTGCGACGGGAGCGCAGCCTGGGCGACCTGCTCGGCGAGGCGCGCCGCTTCTACCGCCTCGGCTGCGCCGACAAGCTCGGCCACATTGCCCGCAAGGCGGCCTGATCGCGAATCAGTGCTTGAGATCCTGGTGCGCCGTGGCGTTGTCGCCGTGGGCGAGCTTGTGGGCGTGGCCGACCATCTCGCCGAGGTAGGTGGCCAGGGAGCAGAACTCGACGCCCGGCCGCTCGGTCGCGAAGTGCACCGCGCGGTGGATGAGGGCGCGGGTGATCGACCAGCGCAGCTCCTTGTCGAGGTCCTTGAACTCGGTTGCGAGCCGCTGGGTCAGATCGGTCACCCGCTGCTCCAGCTCGTCGTAGCGGGACATCAGCCCACCCCGAGCAGCTCGACGTCGAAGTGCAGCTCGGCGTTGGGCGGGATGGCGCCCGGGAAGCCGCGCGGCCCGTAGCCGAGGTTGGGCGGGATGACCAGCTTGCGCTGCCCGCCCACCTTCATCGACAGCACGCCCTCGTCCCAGCCCTTGATCACCTGCCCCACGCCGATCACGAACTCGAAGGGTTGGCCGCGGTCGACCGAGGAGTCGAACTTCTTGCCGTCGGCGAGCCGGCCCGTGTAGTGGACCTTCACCTTCTTCCCGGCGGTGGGCGCGGCGCCGGCGCCGACCTTCACGTCCACGTACTTGAGCCCCGAGGCGGTGGTGACGGTATCGTCGCTCATGGTCCCTTCCTAGTTGACGCCGAGGAGCTCGACGTCGAAGTGCAGCTCGGCGTTGGGCGGGATCACGCCGCCCGCGCCGCGCGCGCCGTAGCCCAGCTCGGGCGGGATGATCAGCGTGCGCTTGCCGCCGACCTTCATCGTCATCACGCCCTCGTCCCAGCCCTTGATCACCTGCCCCACGCCGATGACGAACTTGAACGGTTGGCCGCGGTCCACCGACGAGTCGAACTTCGTGCCGTCCTTGAGCGTGCCGGTGTAGTGGACGGTGACGGTCTTGCCCTTCTCGGGCGAGGGGCCGTCGCCGACCTTGGTGTCGATGTACTTGAGGCCCGACGGGGTGGTCACCTCCTTGGGCGCCGCCGTCTTGCCCGCCTTGGCCTTCCCCTTGGGCGCCGAGGCGTCGGCATGGACGGGCGCCGACAGGAAGCTCGCCGCGCCGAGCGCGAGGCCGAGACAGCCGACGAAACCGAGGGTCGAAGCGATCCGCATCACGTCCTCCTTACGATCGGGGCGCGGAATTTACCGCGCCACCGCCGGGAACGCCATCGCGGTCGGGCGGCCCTTCGGTGATATCGTGCCGCTCGTGCCCGAGGACCGCGATCGCCGGCCGGCGCCCACCTTCGCCGACGCCGAGCCGACCGCCATCACGCCCCCGCCCGTCGACGACGAGGGCGAGACCCTGCCCACGCCGTTCTCCGACCCGGCGCTCGAGCGGACCGCGCCAATGGCGCACCTTCCCTCCGCCGAGACGGCGCTGCGCGAGGGGATGCGCCTGGGCGGGCGCTACGTGCTCCGCCGGATGCTCGGCATGGGCGGCATGGGCGCGGTCTACCTCGCCCTCGACGAGGTGCTCGGCAAGGAGGTGGCGCTCAAGGTGGTGCGCCGGAAGCTGCTCGACCGCGGGCGCTCGCTGGAGGCGCTGCGCGACGAGGTGCTGCTCGCCCAGCAGGTGACGCACCGCAACGTCTGCCGCATCTACGACCTCGAGCGGCTCGAGCGGGTCGGCGGCGAGCCGCTGTGGGTGATCAAGATGGAGTACGTCGAGGGCTCGACGCTCGGCGAGCGGGTCAAGGGCGGGCCGCTCGAGATCGAGGAGGTGCTGCCGATCGCGCGCGCCATCTGTGCCGGCCTGGGCGCCGCGCACGCGCAGGGCGTGGTCCACCGCGACCTGAAGCCGCAGAACGTGATGGTCGAGTCGGCGACGAGGCGCGTGGTGCTGATGGACTTCGGCCTCGCCCGCTCGCAGCGCCACGCCGACGACGGCGAGGCAGGCGTCTCGGGGACGCCCGAGTACATGGCGCCCGAGCAGGGACGGGGCGAGAAGCTCGACGGGCGCGCCGACCTCTACGCCCTCGGCGCGATGCTGTTCCACCTGCTCACCGGGCGCGTGCCCTTCCCGCAGGCGCGGGCGCTGGCGCGTCAGGGCAAGCCGATCACCGCCCCGACGCCCGACCCGCGCGCGGCCCGCCCCGACGTGCCCCCATGGCTCGCGCGGCTGGTGATGCGGCTGCTCGACAAGGAGCGCGAGCGCCGGCCCGCGAGCGCGCGGGCGACGGAGATCGCGCTGCACGGCCCGTATCGTCGCTGGCGGCGGTTCGGCGCGGGGGCGTTGCTCGCCGCGGTGGCCGTCGCCGGCGGCGCGCTCTACGGGCAGCACCGCGCCCACCGTCCCGAGTGGCGGCCGCACATCCGCGAGCTGCGCGCCTGGGACGAGAACGCCGACCTGCCCGCCATCTCCCCCGACGGGACGCGCCTCGCCTACCTCTCCGACCGCGACGGCCTGTGGCGCATCTATGTCGAGCCGCTCGCCGGCGGCTCCTCGCGCGCCGTCACGCCGGCCACCCTCGACGGCATGGTCCTCGAGCCGGACACCCCCTCGTGGACGCCCGACGGCCACCTCCTCTTCTCGGGTGGGCACGACCGCGCCTTTCGCGTGGGGCTCGACGGCGCGCCGCCGACGCTGGTCGCCGAGGGCGTCAAGCGCATCGCCCAGTGCGGCCCCAACGCGCTGGCGCTCGTCTACGCGAGCACGCCCGGCTGCGATCGCTGCATGCGGCTGGCGGTGCGCGCCGCCGACGGGAGCGAGCGTGAGCTGCTCCGGCTGCCCTACCACACCCGCTTCGACGTCGTGCGCTGCGACGCCCGCGGCGAGCGCGTGCTGTTCACCCGCACGCCGGTCGATCCGCACACCGTGCAGATCCCCGGCGAGATCGACGTCATCGACGTCGCGGGCGGCGCGCTGCGCCGGCTCGCCAACGACCAGAACGGCGATCGCTACCCGGGCTACCCGACCTTCGCGCCCGACGGGCGTTCGGTGATCTTCTCGTCGGCGCGCGGCGGCACCACCAACCTCTGGGAGGTCGCGGTGAGCGGCGGCGCGCCGATCGCGATCACCAACGGCGAGGGGCCCGATCTCGCCGCGACCGTCTCGCCCGACGGGAAGCTGCTGGTGTTCGACAACGACGTCACCTCGGTGCCGATCTTCGCCGTCTCCCTCGCCGGCGGGAGGCGGCGGCGGATCGCCCCGTCGCTCGACGACGCCGCCGGCGTGGCGTTGACGCCCGACGGCGCCGAGGCGGTCACCGAGGTGCGCCGCGACGGGCGCCGCCTGGTCGTGGCGGTGCCACTTGCCAGCGGTGAGGAGCGCGTGCTCGGCGAGGGGTGCATCCCCACGCTCTCGGCCGACGGACGCGAGGTGATCTTCACCACCCGCGACGGCAGCCGCACCTCGATCTGGGCGCAGCCGCTCGGCGGCGGGGCGCGGCGGCTGCTCGCCGAGGACCCGGGGCGCATCTCGGTGCTGCGCGTGGGCCCCGACGGGATCCACGTCACGCGCGCCCTCGAAGGCGCGAGCGAGGCGTGGCACCTCCCGCCCGGGGGCGCGCGGCTGGAGCGCGAGGCGCCGGCGCCGATCAACCTCGTTCTGCCGTCGCCGCGGGGAGGTGTGCGCATCGCGCTGTCGCCGGGGACGGCCGGCCCGGGGGTGGGCCGCGTGATCGCCGCGGGCCGCCCGCTCGACGACGCCAAGGCGCCCACGCTGCCGATGCAGTACGTCGCGTGGGACGCCAGCGGCACCTCGTTCGTCTACTGGGACGGGGCCGCGGTGCGCCGCTACACGCTCGCCACGGGCGAGGACAAGTCGCTGCTCGCGGAGAAGGACCTCCAGGGCCTCGCGGTCTCCTCCGACGGCTGGACGCTCTACTTCGCGACGCCGGTGGGCCACGTTCGACGCCACGTCATCGACAACTTCGCCGATCGCCCGCGCCCCCCCGGCATCTGACCCCATCGCCCGATGAGCGTGAGCGATCCGCCTCCGATATACTCACCCCCGATGTCGAGCCGCATCATCAAGGCGGGCAGCGCCCCCGACGGGAGCGGCGAGAGGAGCATCGCCCCGGCGCAGGTGTTCGACGCGCGCAGCGAGGCCGAGCGCATCCTGAAGCAGGCGCAGGGCGAGGCCGAGCGGCTGCGCGCCCAGGCCGCCGCCGAGGCGCGCGAGCGCGGCATGGCCGCGGTGACCGAGCTGCTCGTCGGGGCGCGCGCGGCGGCCTACCG
>JAJXSP010000076.1 GCA_021784515.1 Myxococcales bacterium
TCGCCCGCGCGCAGCCGGCGCGCCATCGCCGCCCGCACCTCGTCGGGGCCGACCGCCTTCACCCGCTCGACGTAGCGCCGCGCGTGGTCGGCGGGCATCCCCGCCAGCGCGATGGCCGTGTCCAGATCCAGCCGATCCTCGGGCGTCGCCACCTGGAAGGCGAACGAGCGCGCGAGGTACTGGCGCGCCAGCGCGATCTCCTCGTCGGAGAGGCCCCGATCGACGAAGTCGCGCCACAGATCGAGCACCAGCGCGAGCGTCTCGGGCGTCTGCCGCAGCGACGGGAAGACGTGGATCTGCAGCGGCCGCACGTCGCGCGCCTGGCCCATCCGGGCGCTGGCGCCGTAGGAGAGGCCGCGCTTGGACCGCACCTCGTTCATCAGGCGCGAGGTGAAGGTGCCGCCGAACGCGCAGAGCGCGACGGAGAGCGGCAGGTGGTCGGGGTCCGCCCAGCGCGGCGCCGGGTGGCCGAGGAGGATCTGCGACTGCGTTCGCTGCGGCTTGTCGACGATCTGGAGGCGCAGCCCCTCGGGGAAGCGCGGCTCGCGCAGCGGTCGCGGCGGCGGCGCGTCGACGCGCAGGGCGCCGAAGCGGCGCGCGAGCAGCTCGCCCACCGCCTCCTCGCGAGCGTCGCCGGCGGCGCCGAAGATCGCGTTGCCGCCGGCCACCGCGCGCTCGAGCCAGCGGCGCGCGCCCTCGACGGAGAGGCGGTCGATCGAGGCGTCGGTGCCGTAGCGGGGCCGTCCGTACGGGTGGTCGCCGAAGAGCTGGCGGAAGAAGAAGCGGCGGGCCACCGACGGGTCGTCATCGCGCAGCTCGTCGAGCGCGGCGTGGCTCTCGCGGCGGAGCGACTCGGCCTCGCTCTCGTCGAGGTCGGGGCGCAAAAGGACATCGGCCAGCAGGGCGACCGCGGCGTCGAGGTGGCGCGAGAGCACCTCGAGGTCGAAGGTGACCGCGTCCTGCTGCACGTCGACCTCGAGGCTGCCGCCGAGCCCCTCGACGGCGGCGTCGAGGGCGGCACGGTTCCGTCCGCCCGCGCCGCGTCGCGCGAGGTCGGTGGCGAAGGCGGCCAGCCCCTCGCGCCCGGCCGGATCCTCCGCGGAGCCGGTGCGCAGCGTCACCGCCACGCGCGCGAGCGGCAGGTCGTGCGCCTCCTCGACGAGCAGCCCCGATCCGGCCGGCCCGCTCATCGCGCCCTCCGACCCGGCTCCGCGATCACCGTGGTGCGGCGATCGGGCGCCATGTAGCGGTGCAGCACGCGCCGCACGTCGTCGGCGCCCACCGCCTGGACGCCCGCGGCGACGGAGAACAGGCGCCGGTAGTCGCCCACGGTGGTCTCCCAGTGGCCGAGCGACTCGGCCTTGCCCTCCTGCGGGCGCAGGCCACGCCACAGCCGCGCCTCGAGACGGTGGCGCGCCCGCGACAGCTCCTCCTCGTCGAGCGGCCCGGCCGCGAGCCGCTCGATCTCCTCGTCGATCACCGCCTCCGCCTCGGCGGCGCGGCGGCGGCGCTGGATCGCCACCGACAGCTCGATCAGCCCGGGATCGCGGAACTCGGGCGCGTGCGCCTGCACCGTCGAGGCGACCTCGGTCTCGATCACCAGCCGCCGATGGAGCCGTGACGACTGACCGCCCGCCAGCAGGTCCACCGCCACCTTCACCGCCGGGGCGTCGGCGTGATCGAGCGTGCAGGCGCGCCACCCGACGAGCAGGCGGTCGGCCAGCACCGGCTTGTCGAACACCGCGCGCCGCGGCCCCTCCTGCGGCGGCTCCTCGGGCGTCGCGTCGGGCGGCAGCTCCGACGGATCCAGGTCGCCGTAGTGGCGCTGCACCAGCTCGCGCGTCGCATCCTCGTCGAGGTCGCCCACGACCACCACCGTTGCGTTGTTGGGCGCGTACCAGGTGCGATAGAAGCGTCGCGCGTCGTCGGTGGTGAAGGCGCGGATGTCCTCCATCCAGCCGAGCGTCGGCCAGTGGTAGGGGTGCGCGGTGAAGGCGCGCTTGTGCAGCTCCTCGCCGAGGAAGCCCTCCACGTCGTCCTCGACGGCCATCATCCGCTCGTTCGCCACCACCTCCTTCTCCGAGGCGACCTGCGGGTCGCGCACCACGAGGTGGGCGAAGCGCTCCGCCTCGAGCGCGAGCGCCTCGGCGAGGTGCTCCTTCGGGAGGTTCTCGCGGTAGTAGGTCCAGTCGACCCACGTCGCGGCGTTCGTGTCGGCGCCGAGCGCCTCCATGCGCCGGTCGAACTCGCCCTGCGCGAGGCCCTCCGACTCGTTGAACATGAGGTGCTCGAACAGGTGCGCCATGCCGGTCTTGCCCGGTGTCTCGTTGCGCGAGCCGACGCGGAGCCAGGTCTGCAGCGCGACCAGCGGCGCGGAGGGGTCGCGCAGAAGGATCACGCACAGCCCGTTGTCGAGGACGTGCTTTCTGGCGACCAGGCCGTCGGCGCCGAAGAACGGGTGCTCGGAGTGCAGCCGCATGGGGCGCGAAGTGTAGCCGAAAAGCGCCGGGGGGCTTAGGGCCCGATCAGGAATGAGTTGATCAGAGATCGCCGTTGAGGCGCCCGATCCGGCGAGGAGCGACGAGGGAGCTTGCTCTCTGCAAGTGACCGACGAGCGACGAAGCCGGTCGGGATGGATCGACGGTGAGATTGAGCAAGTTATTCCTGATCGGGCCCTTACCAGTCGAAGCCGGCGCCGGCGGTGAAGTGCGGCGCGACGAGCGTGTAGCGGCCCGCCGCCGTCGGAGAGGCGGTGCCCAGAAGGTCGGCCCCGCAGGCATCGATCGAATAGCCCGAGTCCACGCAGGCGACGCGCGCGCGCGGGTCGTAGGCGCTCGTCGAGGCGTCCACGGGCAGGATGCCGGTCACGCCCGCCGCGGCGAGGAGGCGCAGCGCGAACGGGCGCCTGCTCCGCGATCCGAAGGCGCGCCGCCACTCCAGGCCCACCGTCGCGTCGAGCGTGTGCCCGTCGAGGGCGGCCGCGTCCACGTAGCTCGAGGGCACCGCCGGCGACTGGTACACCATCGACAACGCGACCCGCAGCGTGCCCGCGCGCGGGCGGTCCATCGCCTTCCATCGCAGCCCCAAGAGCTCGACCGTCACCGACGGGCGCAGGCCGTGCGCGATGACGATCCGCTCGGGCAGGTTCGCCCGCGTCACCGGCGCGCCGCTCAGCGAGAGCACCAGCCCGCCCTGCGAGGCGTCGTCGTACGGATCGTAGCCGCCGTAGGTCACCAGGCGCACCCACGGCGCCAGCTCGAGGCCGGGGCGCAGCTCGATCCGCGCGCCGAGGTGGTAGACGTCGGGAATGGCGAAGCTGATCGCGTCGCCGCCGACGCAGGCCAGGGGCCCGTTGATGGTGGAGCCGCAGGGGGCGCCCTGCCCGGGCGCGGGGGTGACGCTCGCACCGATCGCCGAGGGGCTCACGTAGGGGCGGTCGTAGTGCGAGCCATCGGTCGGGAGCGGCACGACGTGGGTCCATGAGACGCCGATGTGAACCCGCCCGAAGTGGAGCAGCGCACCGAGCCCGATGCCGAGCCCCGACGGCTTCGGGATCCCGAACCAGAAGGAGCCCCCGTCTCCGTGGAGCTGGAGGCGCTGGGCGGCCATCGGGTTTTCGTAGCCGCATGGGCGGCCGCCGCAGAGCGCGTTCGGCTGCGACACCGTGGCGCTGCCGCCGTCGAGGGCGGCGTCGCGGTAGATCGTGAGGTCGGTCCAGGTGTCGACCGGCGTCAGCGACACCCCGAGGTCCAGCCACGACCACACGCGGAGCGCCGCCGCCACCGTGACGTAGAGGCTGCGGAAGTTCTCCGATGCGAGGCGGTAGCCGGCGGGCGCGGCGGCCGGCGAGAACGCCGCCTTCGGATCGGCGAGCGAGCGCTCGGTGTCCCACGGCTCGTAGACCGCGATGCCGAGGGTAAAGCTGTCGAGGCCGAAGTCGTAGGAGAGCGCGCCGAGGTAGCCGGTGCGATCGCTCGCGAGGTTCGTTGGGGGCAACGACGCGCCGCTCCCCACGGCGCCGGTGGCGTTGTCGAAGGGCGCGCGGTCGAAGCTGCCGCGCTCGAGGGCGAGCGAGCCGGAGAACCAGGCGTGCAGGCCGCGCAGCGGGCCGAGCGCCGCCGGGTTCCAGAACGCTGCCGTCGGCGCCTCCTCGGTCGGGCCGTCGAAGGGCGAGCCGCCCGGGCGAATGTCGAGGAGCGGGATCGCCTCGGCGCGCGCGCCGATCAACAGCACGAGCAGCGGGACGGCGCGACGCACGCGGCGGACTGTAGCTTGCGCCCCCCCGGGCGGCAAACCGGCCGGCCGGCCACGGGCCGTTGACGCGCTGGGACGGCCTGATAGACTGCTGCCGCCTTGCCGCATCCCCATCACATGATTGCGTCGGCGCTGGCGCTGGCCGTCGCCGGCTGCGGCACTACGCCCGAGCAAATCGAGGCGTGGAAGGGCACCCAGAAGGGCCCCGACAAGCTCCGTGAAGTGGTGCAGGGCGGCTCGGCGAAGCCCGAGATCCGTGGCCTCGCCTACGCCGCGCTCGTCGAGGTCGGGATGGTCGCCGAGGCGGGCGACGACCTCAAGAGCGCCGCCGCGTGCGACCGCGAGGCGATCGCGCACGGCGCCGTCGCGCCGCTCGTGAAGCTGGCGGCCCCGGCGAGCCCCGACGAGCCCAAGCGCGCCCGGATCAACGCGAAGGACGGGCTGTTCCAGCTCCGCGCGACGGCCACCTCGGAGGACCGCGCCGCCATCGACGACGCTCTCATCGCGTGGACCACCGCGGATCTCGCGCACCGCATGTCGATGGGCGCGCACGGGACCGAGAAGATCCTGACGGCGATCGGCCCACGCGCCGGGGCGCGGCTGGCGGAGATCGCCGGCGACCGCGGCGCCCCCGACGGCGACCGGCTCGACGCCGCGCGCCTGCTCGGCAAGATCGGCGGCCGCGAGGCACGCGAACAGGCGGGCGGCAAGCTGATCGAGGAGGCGAAGGGCCAGCGCAGCCTCCAGGAGACGACGGTCAAGGAGCTGGGCCTGATCGGCGGCGACCACGCGGTGGCCTGGCTGTCGCGGCTCGCCGAGGACGATCACCAGCAGGCGTTGCAGCGCAAGCGCGCGCTGCTCGCGCTCACCGAGGGGGGCGACCCGGCCGCGCTGCCGGCCGCGCTGCGGATCGCGGCCGACGGCAAGGCGCCGGGCGACGCGCGCGACGCCGCCTTCGGCCTCGCCGAGAAGATCGGTCCGACGGCGGTGCCGGGGCTGCTCAAGCTGACTGACGACAAGCAGGACGAGGTGCGCTGGCAGGCGGTCGAAGCGGCGTTGAAGGCGGGCGGCCCCGCGGCGGTGAAGCCCACGCTCGAGGCGCTCTCGACGGCGCGGGCCTACCCGCAGGACGACCTGCGCTCCTTCGTCGTGCACGACCTCGAGCTGCTCGGCGCCGCGGTGGTGCCGGCGCTGCGCGACGAGCTGAAGTCGAGGAGCTGGGTGGCCCGCATCGCCGCGGTGATGGCGCTGCAGCGGCTGGGCAAGGCCGAGGACGCTGCCGCCCTCGGGGCGCTCGCCGCCGACGCCACGCCGCTCCGGGGCTGGCCGGGCGGCGCGACGGTCGGCTCGCAGGCGAAGGCTGTCGCCGCCGAGCTGGGTTCCAGGCGATGACCACGTCGCTCGCGCCGGGGCGCGAAGCGGGATAGGGTAGGGAGGCAATGGATCAGAGCAAGAAGACGATGCGCCACTTTTACTGCCGAGACGTCCTCTGGGAGACGTTCGAGCAGATGGCGAACGACTTCGACTGTTCCATCGACTACCTCATCAACGAGGGGATGCGGCACTACGCCCGGTCGAAGAACTACCAGGCGCCGTCCGCCTCGTCGTCGCAGGTGCCGCAGCAGGCCGCCCCCCCGCCGCCGGTGAAGGAGCCGGTCGCGGTCGCGCAGCCGGCAGCGCCGCAGCGCCCGGTGACCCGTCCGCCCGTGCCGCCGCCTCCGCCGGCCGCGCTGTCCTCCTCGCCGGACGCCGCGCCCTCCTCGGCGCGACGGGGGCCTCCGTCGCTGCCTCCGCGCCCGAACTCGGTGCGCCCGACGCTCGCTCCGCCGGCGCCCCGCGCCGCGCCCGAGCCATCGGCCGCCGCGCCGCTGTTCCTGCTGTTCAACAACCAGCGCATCGCGATCGACAAGGAGCAGTTCATCATCGGCCGCGGCAGCAAGACGAGCGACCTGCCGATCAAGGACGGCAACATCTCGCGCAAGCACGCGGCCGTGATCCGTCGCAACGGGATGTTCTACATCAAGGACCTCGGCTCCACGAACGGCATCGACTACAAGGGGATGCGCATCGACAACAAGCGCATCGACGAGGGCGACATCTTCCACCTCTGCGACTACGAGCTGCGGTTCACCTACCGCGGCTGATCCATCCTTCCCATCTCATGCAGGTCGTCCCGCTTCGACGGCGCGCGGCGCGTCCGGCGCGCCCGCCGCGCGTGCTGCTGATCACCCCGCCGCTCACGCAGCTCAACACGCCCTACCCGGCGACCGCCTACCTCACGGGCTTCCTCGCCGCGCGAGGGGTGCCGGTGGCGCAGGCCGACCTCTCGCTCGAGACGGCGCTCGCGCTCTTGTCTCGCCCGGGGCTCGAGCGGCTGTTCGCCGCGATCCGCGCCGGGGGGTATGACCGATCGCCGGAGGTCGCGCGGTTCCTGCGCCGCGAGGCGGCCTACCTCGAGACCGTCGAGCCGGCGGTGCGCCTGCTCCAGGGGCGCGACCCGACCTTCGCCAGCCGCGTCGTGGCGGGCGCGCTGCCCGAGGGGCCGCGCTTCGAGGCCGACGAGGTGGACCTCGACTGGGCCTTCGGCGCGCTCGGCCTCCTCGACCGCGCGCGCTGGCTCGCGACGCGCTACCTCTACGACCTCGCCGACCTGGCGCGGCAGACGGTGGCGCCGCACTTCGCGCTGTCGCGCTACGCCGAGTCGCTGGCGATCGCGGCGCGCTCGTTCGATCCGCTCGCCGACGAGCTCGGTTGTCCCCCGGGGCTCATCGACGCGTTCGCCGAGGAGGCGCTCGCGCCGCACCTCGAGCGCGCGCGCCCCGATCTCGTCGGCCTGTCGGTGCCCTTCCCGGGGAACCTCTACGGCGCGCTGCGGATCGCGCAGGCGGTGAGGCGCCGGCTGCCCTCCGCGCGCATCGCGCTCGGCGGCGGCTACGTCAACACCGAGCTGCGCAAGCTCCGCGAGCCGCGCCTGTTCGACCTCGTGGATTACGTGACGCTCGACGACGGCGAGCGCCCGCTCGGCGCCCTGTGCGACCACCTCGGCGGCGGGCGCGGCGAGGAGCGGCTCGCGCGCACGATGGTCCGCCGCGACGGCGAGGTGGTGCTGCGCGACGGCGACGACGAGCCCGACGCCCGCGCGGCCGCGCTCCCCGCCCCGAGCTACCTCGGCCTGCCGCTCGACCGCTACCTCTCGGTGATCGAGTCGGGAAATCCGATGCATCGCCTGTGGTCCGACGGGCGCTGGCTCAAGCTCAACGCCGCCCACGGCTGCTACTGGCGGCGCTGCACCTTCTGCGACGTGGGCCTCGATTACATCGCGCGCTACGACCCGGCGCCGGCGAGCGCGCTCGTCGACCGGATGGAGGCGCTCGCCGCCGAAACCGGCGCCACCGGCTTCCACTTCGTCGACGAGGCGGCGCCGCCGATGCTGCTCGTCGAGCTCGGGCTCGAGCTGCTCGCGCGCGGGCGCTGCGTCTCGTGGTGGGGCAACATCCGCTTCGAGAAGACCTTCACCGCGGACGTGTGCCGCCTCCTCGCGGCGTCGGGGTGCATCGCCGTCTCGGGCGGGCTCGAGGTGGCCTCCGACCGGCTGCTCGCGCAGATCGAGAAGGGCGTCACGGTGGCGCAGGTGGCGCGCGTCGCCGCCGCGTTCGCGCGCGCCGGCGTGCTCGTGCACGCCTACCTCATGTACGGCTTCCCGACGGAGACCGCGCAGGAGACGGTGGACAGCCTGGAGCGCGTCCGGCAGCTGTTCGCCGCGGGCGCGATCCACTCGGCCTACTGGCACCGCTTCGCGCTCACCACGCACTCGCCGATCGCCCGCGACCCCGAGCGCTTCGGGATCCGGATCCTCGACCACGGCGAGGCGCCGTTCGCCAACAACGACCTCGCCTTCGAGGACCCGACCGGCTGCGACCACGCGCGCTTCTCGGCGGGGCTCGAGCGCGCGCTCCACAACTTCATGCACGGCGTGGGGCTCGACCGCGACGTGCGCCGCTGGTTCGAGGAGCGGCGCGTGCCGCGCGCGAAGGTGCCGCGCGACCTCGTGCAGTGCGCGCTCGCCGACGAGGGCGCCGATCCCGTTCGCGCCGACGCGCGGCTGGTGTGGCTCGGCGGCGCGGTCACGGTCGAGCGCGGCGGGCTCGTGCTGTCGGGGCGCGGTGGCGATGCGCGCGTGGCGATGTCCCCGCGCCGCGCCGAGTGGGCCGCCGACCTGCTGCGCCGCGCGACGCCGCTCGGGCGCGCCGTTTTGGGCCAGGCCCGCGAAAGCGGGCTGCTCCAGGGCCCGACTGCGCCGCTTCCCCGACGGCGCGAGGCGGCGGCCTCCTTCCCCGGAGGCGAGAAGGCATTCGCGCGATTTGACGCCTGGCAGGCGCTCCGCGAGGTGGGGCTCGTCGAGATCCCGTGACTGGCACCCGAGTACATGCCCGCTTCTTCCGCCCTGCGGGCGGATGGGTCCCCCGCTCGCGGACTCGCTGCCCCATCCGTCCTCGGGCGCGTGCTAGGCTCGCCGAAAACCGCCGAGGAGGAGCGCGATGGGCCAGCACCAGCAGTCGTTGAAGATGAGCGCCGACGCCGTGAGCGCGCGCGAGACCTCGCAGCCCGATCTCGACGCGGCGGTGGCGGCGGTGAAGGACAAGGCGACGGAGTTCGCGCGACTGCCCGTCTCCGAAAAGACGCGCCTGCTGCGCGAGATCATCCCGCGGGTGGCCGGCGCCGGGGAGCAGTGGGTCGCCGCCGCGTGCCGGGCGAAGGGGCTCGATCCCTCGACGCCCACCGCCGGCGAGGAGTGGCTCGCCGGCCCGGTCACCACGATGCGCAACCTGCGCCTGCTCGTCGAGAGCCTCGCCGAGATCTCGCGGCGCGGCCGCCCCTCCTTCGGCCGCGGCGTGCGCGCGCGCACCGACGGGCGCGTCGAGGTCGACGTCTTCCCGGCGAGCGCGCAGGACAAGGCGCTGTTCGCCGGCTTCTCGGCCAGCCTGCTCTTCGACGCGGGGCTCTCCGAGTCGCAGGTGCGCGAGCGCCAGGCGGCCTTCTACCAGAAGAAGGATCCGACCGGCGGCGTGTCGGTCGTGCTCGGCGCGGGCAACGTGGCGTCGATCCCGCCGATGGACGTGCTCTACAAGATGTTCGTCGACGGCAACGTCTGCGTGCTGAAGATGAACCCGGTCAACGAGTGGGTCGGGCCGGTCCTCGAGCAGACGATGAAGCCGCTCATCGACCGCGGCTACCTGCGCATCACCTACGGCGGCGGCGACGTCGGCAAGCACCTCGTCGAGCACGACGCGGTCGACGACATCCACATCACCGGCAGCGACCGCACCCACGACCTGATCGTGTGGGGCCCGCCGGGGCCGGACCGCGATCGCCGCAAGCGCGACAACGACCCGCTCCTCAAGAAGACGATCACCTCCGAGCTCGGCAACGTATCGCCGGTGGCGATCGTGCCGGCCGAGTACTCCGACGACGAGCTGTGGTTCCAGGCGCGCAACGTCGCGAGCATGGTGACCAACAACGGCTCGTTCAACTGCAACGCGGGCAAGGTGCTGATCGTCGCCGAGGGCTGGCCGCAGCGCGAGGCGTTCCGGAAGCTGGTCGGGCGCGCGCTCTCCGAGGCGCCGACGCGCAAGGCCTACTACCCGGGCGCGAAGGACCGCTACGAGACGCTGCTCGCCGGGCGCGAGCACGAGAAGTTCGGCCACCCCGGCGAGGATCACCTGGCGTGGGCGCTCATCCCCGGCGTCGACTCGGCGAACCTCGAGGAGAAGCTGTTCATCGTCGAGCCGTTCTGCGGGATCCTCACCGAGACCTCGCTTGGGGCGAACGATCCGGTGGCGTTCCTCGAGGCGGCGACGAAGTTCATGAACGACCGCCTGTGGGGCACGCTGAACGCCACCATCATCATCCACCCGCGCCACGAGAAGGACGCCACCGTCGGGGCGGCGCTCGACCGGGCGATCGTGGCGCTGCGCTACGGCACCGTCGCGATCAACCACTGGCCGGCGCTCTGCTACGGCTTCGTCAGCCCGGCGTGGGGCGGCCACCAGAGCGCGACGCTCCTCGACATCCAGAGCGGCCGAGGCTGGGTCCACAACACGTACATGTTCGACGGGATCGACAAGTCGATCATCCGCGGCCCGATCAAGGCGGCGCCCAAGCCGGCCTGGTTCTACGACAACCGGAAGGTGCACCTCCTCGGGCAGAAGATGCTCGCCTTCGAGGCCGACCCGAGCTGGCTGAAGGTGCCGGGCCTCGCCATGACCGCGCTCGGTGGTTAGCGCCCGCCTCCCCGCCCCCCGCGAACAGCTCCTCGCCCGCCGGGAATAGCTCCCGGCGCACCCGAAACAGCTCCCGGCGCACCCGAAACAGCTCCCGGCGCACCCGAAACAGCTCCCGGCGCGCTGGAAATAGCTCCCGGCGCACCCGAAATAGCTCCCGGCGCACCCGAAACAGCTCCCGGCGCACTGGAAATAGCTCCCGGCGCGCTGGGAATAGCTCCCGGCGCGCTCCACCTACGCGACGCCGCGGCGAGGCCGCGCTGAGGTTTATGGAAACAGGCTCCTACAGGAAGTGCGTTCCGAGGCCGACCTGGAAGTCGAAGTTGAGGCCGGTCTGGCCGCCGCCGACGGGCAGCGCGAGGATCGCGTCCACGTCCACCAGCAGCCCGAAGCCGCCGTTCTTCCACTTCGTGAGGTCTACGTACAGCCCTCCGCCCGCCGAGACGAACATCATCCCGAGGGCCACGGTGTCGACGCAGTTGTTGTGATCGGGGCAGACCTCGTTGAGCCGGGGCGCGGTGCCCTTCATGCCGTGGCTCGCCCACGCCTGGTAGTCCTGGGCGTACTGCCCGCTGTTGAAGTACTGCGCCGAGACGGCGTCGACGAGCGGGTTGGTGTCGTTCTCGGCCGCGTGGATGTCGAGCAGGTGGCGGATCGATCCGAAGCCGAGGCCGAGGTGGAGGAGCGGGCGAACGCGATCCTCGAGGAACAGGTAGCGCAACCGCAGGAAGCCCGAGACGTCGCCGCTCGCCTTCGCGGTGCCCGGGATGCCGGCCGGGTTGTCCATCGCCTGGGCCGAGGAGTCGGCGTTGTTGAGCAACGTGAAGCCGGTGCGCACCATCCCCGAGATGCCGAGATGCTTGGTGATGTTGACGCCGAGCTCCATGTCCATGTGGAGCGGCTCGAGTGCGGTGCCGGTGCCGTCGATCGCCTGCTGCGCGTACTTGCCCGTCGAGGTCTGGTACTGGTACGCGACCTCGGTGGTGTTGCCCGACACCTCGAGGCCCATGCTGGTGCCGAACATCACGTTCACGAACATGCGCCCGAACCCGCGCCCGAGGGCGTTGTCCTTCTTGCCCTTGTCGCCGTCGACGGGGGGCTTGGCGATGAGCGGGTTGTCCCTGTTGTCGTTGTCCTGGACGACCTTCTCCTCGAGCACCGAGATGATGTACGGGCTGGCGGCCGTGCCCGCGGCGATCACCGGGCGGCCGCGCGCGTCGCGCGCCTCGATGTAGTACTGGACCGACTTGCCCTCCATCGCCTCGCCCGGGATGGTGCCGATCCAGTCGCCCTGGGCGTTGACGTTCATCGGCACCGAGACGTACTCCTCCTGCCCCGGGGATCGGTAGAAGAGGAACAGCCGCGAGGCCGCCACGTCGGAGCCGAGCTGCGCCTTCACCGGCACGTCCACGCCCGCTTTCGCCTCGTCGATGGCGGCGTGCTGGAGCCCCTGGACGTTGCTCGCCGCGGGACCGCCGTCGGTGTCGGCGACCGGAGGCTTCGCAGGCTTCCGCGCCGGCACCTGCTTCTGCGCCGCCTCGAAGGCCTCCTGCAACTCGGGCGTCGCGCGCTCGGGATCGAGGACGATCGTGCCGTCGATCTTCAGCGCGTTGACGAACTGCTGGAGGCCGCGGTTCTTGTCCTTGAAGCCGGCGATGTAGACGATGCCGAGGTTGGTGTAGATCTTCGCCGCCGTCGGCGTGTCGTCCTGCCCGGCGTCGCGGAGCTTCGCGATCGCCGAGAGCAGCGTCTGGCGGGCGCTGTCGAACTCGAGCGAGTCGTAGTCCTCCATCGCCGTCTTGTTGAGCTTCTCCGCCTGCTTGAGCAGGTCCTGCTCGGCCACCGCCTCGGGGACGGCGGCGGCGAGCACGAGCAGGGAGGCGGCGACTTGGGCGAGGCGCATGCGGTTCATCAGGGATGGCCTATCAGACTACCCGGGGGGAAAGCTACTGCTTCGTAATGAGGAACTCGACGCGGCGGTTGTTCTCGCGGCCGATGGCGGTGCGGTTGTCGTCGATGGGGCGGTCGGGGCCGTAGCCGAGCGCGGTCATCCGCCCGTCGCCCACGCCCTTGCCCACGAGGTAGGCCCTCACCGAATTCGCGCGGTTTTGCGACAGCTTCATGTTGTGCTTGCGGCTCGCCCGCGCGTCGGTGTGACCTTCGATGCGCACCTCGATCGCCGGGTGGCGGAGGAGCGCGTCGGCCACCTCGTTCAGCATCTCGAACGAGTCGGGCAGGATGCGGAACTTGTCGGTCGCGAAGTGGACCTTCTGCTTCAGCTCGATCTTGTCTTCCTTGACGACGATGTTCTTGTAGCGGGGGCAGCCGTCGTTGTCGGCCTCGCCGGGGACGTCGGGACACTTGTCGAGGCGATCGACCACGCTGTCGCCGTCGCGATCGCTGTCGGGGCAGCCCTTGTTCTCCTTCGGGCCCGGGACCCGCGGGCAGTTGTCGTCCTTGTCGAGCACGCCGTCGCCGTCCATGTCCGGCCACGGGCAGCCCTCGTTCTCCTTCGGGCCGGGGATCTTCGGGCAGCGATCGACATTGTCGGAGAGGCCGTCCTTGTCGGTGTCGGGGCAGCCTTTGAATTCGGGCAGGCCGGCCACGTCGGGGCAGGCGTCCTCCTTGTCGAGGATGCCGTCCTTGTCGCGATCGGAGGGCGCGGGCGGCGCGGCCTTCTTCGGCGCGCACTTCTCCCGCGGCGACAGCTCGAGCGCGCGGCGCGCGTTCTCGTCGGCGATCTTCAGCTCGTCCTTCGCCTCGAGGTAGTCGCCGTAGTCGAGCTCGTCGTCGGTGAAGTCGGCGTGCGACTCGGCCATCGCCAGCTCGTGCGGCGCGCAGGTGTAGGCGCCGCTGTCGCGCGCGTCGGCGATCACCTGCCGCACGCCCTTCATGCGCTGGCGCAGCTCCACTCCGCAGCCGGCGGTGGCGGCCGCAAAGGCGGCGACGAGCAGGAGCCGCCGGTTCATTTCGCCGGCTCGGAGGCAGGCTGCGCGCCGCCCTCGCCGCTGCACATCGCCACCGCCTTGTGCGCGTTCTCGGCGGCCTTGCGCCCGAACCGCACCGACGACTGGTAGCGCGCGTGCCCGGCGAGCTCGCGCGCCTTGTGCACGTACTCCTCGGCGGCCGTCATCTCGTAGGGCGCGCGCTTGTCGGCGCCGAGCTGCTTCGCCTGCGCGATCGCGCCCGCCGCATCGAGCGGCACGGTGGCGAGGTACTCGATCGGTCCGCACCCCGCGCCGCCGAGCGCCACGGCCGTCACTGCGATGAGCGCGCGCACCCTGATCATTGTTGTCGACCTTGGATGTCCGACCCCTCGAAAGCCCCCGCCTTCGGCGGGCAGGGTCGGACCACGCGGGCACGCTATCACCGACGATGAAGTGGGGTCAAGGAGGGCGGGGCGGAGGGCGGGGCGACGTGCGGGGCGCTACATCATGTCCTTGCGCTGGAGGGCGCGGCGCATCTTGAGGAGCGCCTGCTCCTGGAGCTGGCGGATGCGCTCTCGGGAGAGGTTGTACTTCTCGCCGATCTCCTTCAGCGTGAGCTCCTGGTCGGTGTCGAGCCCGAAGCGCTGGCGCAGGATGTCGGCCTCGATCGGCTTCAGGTGCTCGAGCAGGAGGCGCACCTCGTTCGTCATCGCCGCGTCGGCGAGCCGCTCGGCGGGGGCGGTGTCGGCGTTCGGGTCGACGATGAAGTCGATGAACTTGCGCCCGTCGTCGTCGGAGACCGGCCGGTCGAGCGAGAACGACTGATCGAGCAGGTAGGTGCGCATCTTCTCGATCTTCACCGCCGCGATGCCGGTCGCCTCGCCCAGCTCCTCGCTCGTCGGCGCGCGGCCGAGCTTGCCCTGCAGCTCGCGCTTCGACTTCGCGACGCGGTGGTAGGCGTCGATCATGTGCACCGGCAGTCGCACCGCGCGTCCCTTGTCGGCGAGCGCGCGAGAGATGGCGTGGCGGATCCACCACGAGGCGTAGGTCGAGAAGCGGTAGCCGCGACGGTAGTCGTAGCGCTCGACCGCCTTGATGAGCCCGATGTTGCCCTCCTGGATCAGATCCGAGAGCGGCATGCGGCCGTGGTTGAAGCGCCGCGCGATGGAGACGACGAGGCGCAGGTTCGCCTTGACGAACTCGTTCTTGGCGAACGCGATGCGGGTGTTCAGCGCCACCGCCTCGCCGAGGTGCTTGCGGAACAGCTTCGTCTTCGGCGAGAAGCCGACCAGCCCCTCGGTGTGACCGCCGCAGCCGAGGCGCTTCACCTCGAGGAGCGTGATCTCGAGGTAGCGCTTGTCGATGTCGAGCCCGCGGAGGTGCTCCGCCGCCTTCAGGGCCGCGCGCTGGATGCGCTCGTCGCCGGTGCGCGTGGGCTTGCGCTTCCAATCGCTCACCGCCCGGCGCAGCACGCGGAACTCGGGGAGCGTGTTCTCGATCGTGCGCTCGACGAGCTTCAGCAGGTGGTCGGTCAGCGACGGGAACGCGAGCATGCGAGCCCACAGCTCGATCTCCATCTGCTCGATCTGGCGCGCCGACTCGAACTCCTGCTCGGGGCGCAGCACGTCGAGCCGCGCCATCTCGCGGAAGTACAGCGCGAGGAAGTTCGACGGCTCGTCGTCCCGGCGCGGAGTGGCCTCGACCTCGGGCACCGTCTCGGCCTCCGGCTCGCCGGCTCCCTCGTCCTCGACCTCGTCGGCGACCGCCTCCAGCTCGGCCACGCTTTCGGAGGACCCACCTGCGCTCTCGCCGAGGTCGGAGACCACGTCGGCCGGCGGCGGCACTTCCTCGTCGCGCACGAGGCGGACCTTGGCCTCCGCCTTCGCGGGGACCCGCGCTGGCGCGCGCCTGCGCGGCGCTGGGACGGCAGCCTTCTTGAGCAGCTTGCGGGTCATGTCTCTCCTCGCAGAACGGCGCTCTCCGACGTGGACAGCCGCGGTCCTGCACTGTTCCTACCGCCGCAGAGCCCAGAAAATTCCTTGGGTTCTCCGACTCGCAAGGTGGCTAACATAAAGTGCGGACGGTTCGATTCAACCCCTGCATTGACAAATTCCCGTTCTTCTGTTCCGTCCTCGTTCGCCGTCGGTGAGCCCGCCGTCCGTGCGGGCGATCGCCGGGCCTGGCACATGGTGCGAGCCTCCACGCCCGTTGGACGTTGGATGCCGCAAAAGGGTTCGCAGGGCGCTGTGCAAATAGCGCATTCGGGCGTCGGATGCACGCCCCGTCGTGCACCGCGTCGCGATCGGCCCGCCCGCCCCGCGACGGGCGGGCGTTCGCTCAAGCGGTGTAGAACAAGGAACGCCCGTCGCCGGCCGGGGCCATCTACACCTCTTCAGGGGGCGACCGGCTCCTTCTTCTCGGCGACGACGAGGATCTGGCGCGCCTCGGCGCCGAAGAAGCGGCCGCGGAGGGCGAGCCCGCCCGAGACCTCGATCACCCGGAACCCGGAGTGGTGAAGCAGCTTGCCCAACTCGTGGAGCGAGTAGGCGCGGATGGAGACGTCCTGCTCGGTCTGCCGGCCGTCCTCGAAGACGATCGACCGGTGCAGCTGGAGGCGCGAGGTGTAGTAGTTGAAGTCGACCTCCTCGAGGACGACGCAGCCCTCGCCCTGCCACCAGACGCGGGCGGGGAGGTCGCCGATGAGGTAGTCGCGGTTGACCACGTCGAGGAGGAAGCGCCCGCCGGGCTTCAGCGCGC